>DAOLKH010000009.1:0-14263 GCA_035331685.1 Pseudomonadales bacterium | reverse complement strand
TCGAGTTCACGCCGGTACGCCTCTTCCCGGTCGTGCCAGCGCTTGCGCTCGAGCCCCGCGTTGAGGCGTGCCTGCAGCAGAGTGGGGTTGAAGGGCTTCGACAGATAGTCGTCAGCGCCGGCCTCGATGCAGCGGATCACGCCTTCGTCATCGGCGATACCGGAGACGATGATGACCGGCACGGCACGCAGCCGCTCGTCGGATTTGATCCGCGTGAGCAGTTCCAGCCCGCTCATCTCCGGCATCACGAGATCGAGAAAGATCAGGTCGACGGTTCTGCCGCCGAGGATTGTCATCGCCTCGGCGCCCGACGCGGCGGTGAGCACCGTGTGGCCCTGACGGCGCAGGTAGCGGCCGAGCAGTTCCCGGCTGAGTTCATTGTCGTCGATCACCAGCAGGGTGCCGCGTTCTCCCGCTGGCAGTTTCGTGCTGTGGGTCAACGCCGTGTTGGCTTCCGGTGTCATTGCGGCCAGCAGTTCACCGACGTGTGCACGCAACGCATCCAGATCGTCGAGCAGGCGCCGATCGATCTCTTCGCGATCTTCCAGCAGCAGCTCCAGATAGCCACTCATCGCACCGATATGGTTGCGCAGTTCGTGCAGCAGCTCATTGCGTCCGCCGCTCCACTCATCGGTGAGGCAATCCGCGGCGCGTGCTGCAGCGAGCGCGCATTTCTCGAGGTCTGGCAACAGTGTGAACGCGTGCAGCTGCCCCGCACGGGCGATCACCTCCGACAGCAGCCGTTCGGTGCTGGCAAGGGAATCCCGCAGGATGATCGACTCTGGCGCGTGTGCAGCGGACACCCGGTAGGCCCGTACATGTTTTCGCCGTCATTTATACCCGCAATGTCCTCGGGCTGTGAACCCTGGGCGCATGCCGGAGGGAACGGAAGGTCTTGCGGGAGCCGAAAATCACGGCCTCGCAGGCGCCAGCGTCGGAGCAGCTTCGTTGCGATCGAGTGCTGCACGGATCGCGTGCTGCAGCTCGCTGGCCAGTACAGGATCCTCGATCGGGCGGTGGGTGGCGTCGGTGATGAAGAAAACGTCCTCGACGCGAGCGCCGAGCGTGGTGATGCGTGCGTTGCGCACCTTGATGCCGAAGGCGAAGAACACTCTCCCGATGCGCGCGAGCAGGCCGGCACGATCCGGAGTCATCACCTCGAGGATCGAGTGGCTGCCGGAAGGATCGGTCGTGAGGCGTGTTTCGGTTGGTACGGTGAAGTATTTCAGTGCGCGTGGTGTGTGGCGTTGCACGACGTCGAGATAGTGTTCCGTGCCGGTCAGCTGATCGGTCAGTGCGCTGCGAATCTGCGCCGCACGCGATCCGCCCGGAGGCACCGGTCTGCCATCCTGCTCGAGCACGAAGAAGGTATCGAGCGTGTGGTGATCGGCCGAGGAATACAGACGCGCGCCGTGCACATTCAGTCCGAGCTGTTCCATGGTGGCAGTTATCACCGCGAACAGGTGATCGCGATCACGCATATAGATGAAGATCTGGGTGACCGGGTCGAAGCGGCTGCCGGCGGCCTTGGTCAGCACTACCGGAGTGTCGCTGTCGGTGCGCGCGAGGATTGCCTCGGTGTGCCACGCGATGTCGGCGGCGTCCTCGCGCAGAAAGTAATCGTGCCCCATGTGTGCCCACAGCGCCTTGACACGCTGTGAATCGGCGCCGCGGTTGTGAAGCAGGTGGAGCGCCGCCGCACGCGTTTCCACGATGCGTTCACCGCGGTCCATCGGATTTTCGAGCCCGCGTCGCAACGCTCGCTTGGTCTGTACGTACAGGGAATGCAGCAGGCTGGCACGCCAGCTGTTCCACAGCGTGGGATTCGTCGCCGTGATGTCCGCCACGGTGAGTGTGTACAGGTGATCGAGGTGTGCCTGATCCGAAACCAGGCGGGCGAATGTTTCGATGACTTCCGGGTCCGAAATGTCCTTGCGCTGTGCGGTGGTCGACATCTGCAGGTGGTTGCGCACCAGCCAGGCGACGAGTCCGGTTTCGCGCGGACTGAGTTCCAGGCGGCTGCAGAACGCGGCTGCGTCGATTGCACCGATTTCGCTGTGGTCACCGCCGCGCCCCTTCGCGATGTCGTGGAACAGTCCTGCCAGGTACAACAGCTCCGGGCGCGGCAGACGCTTGATCGCGTGCGCCGCGATCGGGAATTCCTCGCGCGCCTGCGGCTGCAGGAATATGCGCATGTTGCGCACCACGCGGATCGTGTGTGAATCGACCGAATACACATGGAACAGATCGTGCTGGGTCTGGCCGATGATGCCGCCGAATTCGGGGATGAAGCGCCCCAGCACGCCGTAGCGCTTCATGCGGTCAAGCTGTGTGGCGACGTGCCACGGCGAGGCGAGCAGCTGCAGGAACAAGCGGTTTGCGTGTGCATCACGACGCAGTTCGTCGTCGATCAGATGGCCCGACTTGTTCACCAGACGGATCGTGGTTGCACGTACGCCGGCGATGAATTCGTGTTGTGCCATCAACGTGAACATTTCGATCAGCGCCCAGGGAGTCTTGCGGAATACGTTGTCGTGGGTCACCTCGAGATAGCCGTTGCAGACGCGAAACCGCTGGTTGAGTTCGTACGGGTCCACCGGTTCGCAGGCACGCAGGATCGCTTCGTCGAACAGTTGGGTCAGCATTTCGTTGAGGACGCCGAGGCGCAGCACCCAGCGGAAATAGTCCTTCATGAAGTGCTCGACACCAAGCCCGCGTTCGTCGTCGGCGTAGCCGAACATTCGCGCCAGGCTGAGCTGGTAATCGAACAGCAGGCGGTCCTCGGCCCGTTTGGCGAGCATGTGCAGGCCGTAGCGGATTCGCCACAGGAAATCCTGCCCACGCATCAGCGTGCGGTACTCGGCTTCGCTGAGGAACCCGCGGGCGACGAGCTCGAGCGTGCTGGTGGCGTGGAAGTGGCGCTTGGCGACCCAGCCGACGGTCTGCACGTCGCGCAAGCCGCCCGGACAGCCCTTGATGTTCGGTTCCAGGTTGTATTCGGTGTCGTTGAACTTGCGGTGACGGGCTTTCTGTTCATCCCATTTGGCACGGAAGAAATCGGCACTTGGCCAGATCTGACCAGGACCGGTGAGCGTCGCGAGCCGCTCGCGCAGTGCGTCGTCACCGCAGATCGTGCGTGCCTCCATCAGCGCAGTCACGATCGTGATGTCGGCTACCGCGGCCTCACGGCACTCGGCGAGCGTGCGCACGCTGTGACCGATCGTCAGGCGCGTGTCCCAGAGGCAGGTGATGAACGCTTCGAGCGCACCCGCATGCAGACTGCGGACCGACTCGTCGGTCAGCAGTACCAGCAGGTCGATGTCGGAATGCGGGTGCAGTTCACCACGACCGTAGCCACCGACGGCGAGCAGCGCGATGCGGGGCTCTGCGGCGAGCCCGTAGTGGGCCCAGAGACAGTCGAGTACCTCATCGAGGCGCAGCGCACGCTCGACGACCAGCGTGTGGATGTCTTCTCCGGCGAGGAAGCGCCGATCCAGGTCCGCTCCGATCAGTGCGATCTGGTCGCGTACGGCCGCAAGCAATGCAGCGCCATCGGCAAGACGTGCGGCAAGTTGCTCTCCGTCTTGCGGTGGTGCCAGCTCCTGCATCGGTTCAGTCCGCCGTGCGCCACGGTTCACCGCGGCGCGCGGTAAGCACCTCGCAGCCGTTGGCGGTCACCAGCAGCGTGTGCTCCCACTGCGCCGAGAGCCGGCCGTCACGGGTTTCCACAGTCCAGCCATCGCGCTGTGACAGCTTCGTGTGGCGCTTGCCGGCGTTGATCATCGGCTCGATCGTGAACGTCATGCCTTCCAGCAGTTCCATGCCGGTTCCCGGTCGCCCGTAATGCAGCACCTGTGGCTCTTCGTGGAACTGGCTGCCGATGCCGTGACCACAGTACTCGCGTACCACCGAGTAGTAGTTGGCCTCGGCGTGCTGCTGGATCACGTGGCCGATATCGCCGAGATGCGCACCCGGGCGCACCACGTCGATCGCGCGGTACAGGCATTCCTGCGTGATTCGTACCAACCGTTCGGCGTGGACTTCGTGGCGGCCCACGAGGAACATCACGCTGGTGTCACCGTAATAACCGTCCTTCACTACGGTGATGTCGATGTTGATGATGTCGCCGTGCTTGAGAATGCGCCTGTCGCTGGGAATGCCGTGGCACACGACCTGATTGATCGAAGTGCAGATCGACTTCGGGAAGCCGTGATAGTTGAGTGGCGCCGGGACTGCCTGTTGCACGTTCACGATGAAATCGTGGCAGATACGGTCGAGTTCCGCGGTGCTGATGCCGGGCTGTACGTGCGGCGTGATCATTTCGATCGCGTCTGCCGCAAGGCGCCCGGCGACGCGCATGCGTTCGATTTCGGCCGGATTCTTGATGAATCCCGGCGGCGGATTCGACTGGCTCTTCATGATGGTTTCGGCTTCCGGGGCGCGTGGCACGGCAACTCACTGTCTGGCTGTGGCTGCCATTGTAAACCAGGGCCCACGCGTGGCATCGGCACAATACCGGCAAAAGTCGGAGCCGGAGCAGCCGCGACTTCTGTTCGCGATGGTGCTGTGGTATAAAGCCGCCCGCCCCGCGGTGGACCCGATCCACGCATGGGGCGGGATGCTGCCGCGGCAGGTCCGGCCATTCGGTCGGGCGCCGTACGAGCGGATCCGAACGACACACACGCATCGGCACATGCTCCGGGGTGCCCGACGCGGCGGAAATCGCTGCAAGGGTCGGATCATGGGATGCGTGGAGGCTCAACCCTGACAATGCAAGGTGCAATCATGACTCACGTTTCCATGAAGGAAATGCTGCAGGCCGGTGTTCACTTCGGACACCAGACCCGCTATTGGAATCCGAAGATGAAGCAATACATCTTCGGTGCGCGCAACAAGGTTCACATCATCAACCTCGAGCATACTGCCGTTGCGTTCAACGAATCGCTCGGTTTCGTGCGCCAGCTCGCCGGAAACAAGAACCGGCTGCTGTTCGTCGGCACCAAGCGCTCGGCGAGCAAGATCATCGAGGAAGAGGCGCAGCGCGCCGGGATGCCCTACGTCAGTCATCGCTGGCTCGGCGGCATGCTGACCAACTACAAGACGATTCGTGCTTCGATCAAGCGTCTGCGTGAACTCGAACAGCAGAGCCAGGACGGTACGTTCGCACGGCTGACGAAGAAGGAAGCGCTGATGCGCTCGCGCCAGATGGCCAAGCTCGAGCAGAGCATCGGTGGCATCAAGGACATGGGTGGACTGCCGGATGCGATGTTCGTCATCGACGTCGACCACGAGCATATTGCGATCAGCGAAGCGCGCAAGCTCGGCATTCCGGTGATCGGCATCTGTGACACGAACAGCGATCCGGAAGGAATCGACTATCTGATTCCGGGCAACGATGACTCGATCCGTGCGATCAGGCTTTATGTATCGGCGATCGCCGATGCCTGCGTTGCCGGCCGCCAGGACGGCGGCGGTATCGGGTCGCGCGACGAGTTCGTCGAGGTTGGCGCCGAGCCCCGGGACGCCTGATCCGCAGGTGCGCTGCCGGCTGGCCGGCAGCGAATCACTGGCGGTGGCTTCCATGCCGCCGCCGCTTCTGCTTGCACAAACCGTTTGTTGGAGAGCACGGCAATGGCTGATATCACGGCGTCGATGGTCAAGGAACTGCGTGAGCGGACCGGCCTCGGCATGATGGAGTGCAAGAAGGCGCTGGTCGAAGCGGATGGAGACATCGAACGGGCTGTCGAGGAGCTGCGCAAGTCGAGCGGCATGAAGGCGGCGAAGAAGGCCGGTCGTACCGCAGCCGACGGCGTGGTCTGTGCGCGCATCGCCGGGTCGGACTACGGCATGCTGCTCGAGGTGAACAGTGAGACCGACTTCGTTGCCCGTGACGACAACTTCCTCGGTTTCGTGGCCAGGGTCGCCGATGCCGCACTCGCACAGCGCAGTACCGACGTCGGCACGCTGATGAGCGGTACGCTGGAGGCGGAGCGTGAAGCGCTGGTGCAGAAGATCGGTGAAAACATCACGGTTCGTCGTCTGCACGCACTGGCGGCACCTGGTGGCGTGGTCGGCAGCTATGTGCACAGCAACGGCAAGATCGGTGTGCTGGTCGCGCTGAAGGGCGGTTCGATGGAAACCGCGCGCGACGTCGCCATGCACGTCGCGGCGATCAATCCGCAGTACGCGACACCGGCTGAGGTGCCAGCGGCGGTGATCGAGAAGGAACGCGAGATCCTGGTCGCGCAAGCGGCTGACAGCGGCAAGCCGGCTGATATCGTCGCGAAGATGATCGAAGGCCGGGTGCGCAAGTTCCTCGCGGAAATCAGCCTGTCGGAGCAGTCCTTCGTGAAGGATCCGGAAATCACCGTCGGCAAGCTGCTGAAGCAGGCCGGTGCGGAACTGGGCGGATTCGTGCGCTTCGAGGTCGGTGAGGGTATCGAGAAGGAAGAAAAGGATTTCGCTGCCGAGGTGGCGGCCCAGTTGAAGGGTTGAGTGAATGGCCGCGCATGGGTGCTCTCCGTGCGCGGGAATCCTGCACAGACGTCGCGTGCGGTTGCCTGTAGACTGACGCCCGTTTGCGGGTAAGACAGGCGTCGCACGATGCACAAGCCGAAGGACAAGAAGTACAAACGCATCCTGCTCAAGCTGAGCGGGGAGGCGTTGATGGGTAACGAGAGCCTGGGCATCGACCCGCGCATCCTCGACCGCATGGCACTCGAGATCGGCCAGTTGGTCGGTATCGGAGTCCAGGTCGGACTGGTCATCGGAGGCGGTAACCTGTTCCGCGGAGCCTCGCTGCACGCGGCTGGAATGGATCGGGTCACCGGTGACCACATGGGGATGCTGGCCACCGTGATGAACGCGCTGGCGATGCGTGACGCACTCGAGCGTTCGAATATCTCCTCGGCAATCATGTCCGCGATCCCGATGAGCGGGATCGTCGATCATTACGATCGTCGCAAGGCCATACGCCAGCTCGCGCAAGGCGATGTGGTGATCTTCGCTGCAGGCACCGGCAATCCGTTCTTTACCACCGATTCCTCGGCCTGCCTGCGCGGGATCGAGGTGAATGCCGAGCTCGTGCTGAAGGCGACCAAGGTCGATGGCGTCTATACCAGCGATCCGATGACCGACCCGGCTGCGGTTCGCTTTGACCGGCTGAGCTACGACGAGGTGCTCGATCGCAAGCTCGGCGTGATGGACCTGACCGCGATCTGCCTATGCCGGGATCACCAGATGCCGGTGCGTGTGTTCGCGATGGACAAGCCGAACGCGCTATTGAACATCGTGATGGGTGGAAATGAAGGCACCCTGATCGAATAGGAGTGGAGGAGCCAGCGTGATCAACGATCTCAGAAAGGATGCAGAAGCACGCATGCGCAAGAGCGTCGAGTCGCTCGGCGCTGCGTTCAACAAAATCCGGACCGGCCGCGCGCACCCGAGCCTGCTCGACACCGTACGGGTGTCCTACTACGGCAACGAGGTGCCGCTCAACCAGGTTGCCAACATCACCGTCGAGGACGCGCGCATGCTGGTGGTTACGCCGTGGGAAAAGAGCATGGTCCCGGATATCGAGAAGGCGATCATGAAATCCGACCTTGGCCTCAATCCGTCCACGGCGGGGCAGGTGATCCGGTTGCCGATGCCGGCACTGACCGAGGAAACCCGCAAGGGCTACATCAAGCAGGCGCGCCAGGAGGCCGAACTGGCACGGGTTGCGGTACGCAACGTGCGCAAGGACGTCAACTCGGATCTCAAGGATCTGCTGAAGGAAAAGGCGATTTCCGAGGACGAGGAGCGCCGTGCGCTCGACGAAGTGCAGAAACTCACCGATCGTTTCGTCACCGAGATCGACCAGCACCTCGCTGCCAAGGAAAAGGATCTGATGGAAATCTGAGTGGGTGGCGCACGGCACTCGCATGAAATCCGTAACGAAGTCCCCGGCTGAAGCCGCGCAGCGCGTACCGCAACACGTCGCCGTCATCATGGATGGCAACGGTCGCTGGGCGCGTGCTCGCGGTCTGCCTGCACTGGCAGGTCATCGTGCGGGTGTCGAGGTGATACGCAAGCTGCTGCGTGCGTGCCAGGAGCATGCGATCAGCGTGCTCACACTGTTCGCGTTCAGCAGCGAGAACTGGCAGCGTCCACCTGACGAGGTGCGCGGACTGATGGCGCTGTTCGCGCGCTATCTGCGACGCGAGGTGCGTGAACTCGATGCAAGCGGCATCCGGATACGCATCATCGGTGATCGCGAACGCTTCGGTCCGCGGATCGGGCACCTGATGGCCGAGGCAGAGCAGCAGACCGCTGCCAACACCGCTTCCACTCTGGTCATCGCGGCGGATTACGGCGGACAGTGGGACATCGTGCAGGCTGCCCGTGCCCTGGCGCGTGAGGCAGCCGTGGGGCGCCTGGATCCGGAGCGCATCGATGCCGCGGACGTGCAGGCCCGTCTGTGCCTGGGTGATCTGCCGCCACCCGACCTGTTGATCCGAACCGGTGGCGATCACCGCATCAGCAATTTCCTGCTCTGGCAGCTCGCCTATACGGAACTCTATTTCACGGAATGCTACTGGCCGGACTTCGACGTGAGCGAGTTCAGGCAGGCGCTGTGCGACTACGCGGCGCGCGAGCGGCGCTTCGGTGCGCGGCCGCAGGCGCCACAGGTGGTGGCATGTTGAAGCAGCGCATCGTGACGGGCCTGGCGTTCGCTTCACTGGTGTTGGCTGTGGTGCTGTTCACCTCACCGCTGATCACGGCAACGTTGTTCGGCTTGCTGGTTCTGGGAGGGGCGTGGGAGTGGTCGGCGCTGGCTGGATTCGGTTCCAGGGCAGCGCGCGCGGCGTGCGTCGTGCTGGTTGCAGCGACGATGGGGATCAGCCTGCGCGCACTGGGATCGGTTGCGGCTGCGGACGGCGGCGCACTGGTTGCAGTGATCGGGCCGGTACTCGGCTTCTGGGCGCTTGCGGCGCTTGCGGTAAAGGCCTATCCGGCCGGCTCGGATGTCTGGGGTTCGCGCTGGACGTTGCTGCTGGTCGGACTCGTCGTGCTGGTTCCACCCTGGCTTGCGCTGGTATTCCTGCGGGCGTTGCCGCAGGGCGAATACCTGTTGATCTATGTGATCGCGCTGATCGCATTCGCCGATATGGGCGCGTTCTTCGCTGGTCGCCGGATCGGAGGTCCGAAGCTGATGCCGCGCGTCAGCCCCGGCAAGACGTGGGCCGGATTCGCTGGCGGGGTGTGCGCCAGCCTGCTGCTCGCGCTTGCGGTCGGGGTCGGGTTTGGTTTCGCCGGAGCACAGCTTGCACTGTGGTGCGTGCTGGCGGTGCTCACTGCGGTCGCATCGGTGTTCGGTGACCTGCTCGAGAGCATGGTCAAGCGCCATGGCGGGCAGAAGGACAGCGGTTCGCTGCTGCCTGGCCACGGCGGCCTGCTCGATCGGCTGGACAGCCTGAGTGCCGGATTGCCGGTGTTTGCGTTCGTGCTTGCACGGACCGGACTGGTGCCGTGAACGGAGACTGTCTGCAGGTCACAGTGCTGGGCTCCACCGGATCGATCGGCGACAGCACGCTGGACGTGATCGCGCGCAATCCCGGGCGTTACCGCGTGTTCGCGCTCGGCTGCGGCAGTCGCTGGCAGCAACTGCTGGTGCAGTGCCGCGCGCACCTTCCACGTTACGCAGTGGTGGCGGATCCGGCAGCAGCCTCCAGGTTACGTGCAGCGTTGCGCGCGGAAAACCTCGCTGTCGATGTGCTCGACGGCACCACAGGTCTGGAGGCCGTTGCCGCGCACCCGGATGTCGATGTCGTGATGGCGGCGATAGTCGGTGCAGCCGGCCTGATGCCGACGATCGCCGCGGCACGCGCAGGCAAGCGTGTGCTGCTGGCGAACAAGGAGGCGCTGGTGATGGCCGGGCGCTTCTTCATGGATGCGGTGGCTGCGGGTGGTGCCACGCTGTTGCCGATCGACAGCGAACACAACGCCATCTTCCAGTGTCTTCCTGGCGGCTATCGTGCCGGTGATCGATCACCGCTGGTGCAACGCCTGCTGCTGACTGCCTCGGGGGGCCCATTTCGTGCGCTGGCGCCGGCCGCACTTGCGGGTGTGACTCCCGAGCAGGCAGTCGCACATCCGAACTGGGTGATGGGGCGCAAGATCTCGGTCGATTCGGCGACGATGATGAACAAGGGTCTGGAACTGATCGAGGCCTGCTGGCTGTTCGGGATGCCGGCCGAGCGGATCGAGGTGCTCATACACCCGCAGAGCGTGGTGCACTCGCTGGTCGAATTCGTCGACGGATCGGTGCTGGCCCAACTTGGTAATCCCGATATGCGTGTCCCGATCGCCTGTGGTCTGGCGTGGCCCGAACGGATTCCGTCGGGTGCGACATCGCTCGACCTCGCGCGAGCTGCGGCACTGGAGTTCGAACCTCCGGATTTCGAACGTTTTCCGTGTCTCGGGCTGGCGTTGCAGGCAGCACGTACCGGTGGTTCGGCTCCGGTGGTGCTGAACGCTGCAAACGAAATCGCCGTGCAGGAGTTTCTGGATGGGCGACTCGGCTTCACGCGTATCGCCGCCGTGATCGGTGGTGTGCTCGATCGGCTTGGCAGTGTCGAACCGGAATCACTCGACGAGGTCAAAGCGATCGACGCAGAGGCACGTGCGTCTGCGTCGTGCCTGATCGACGCCGAGAGGAGGGGCTGAAGAACGTGGAGTTGCTGCAGACGGTTGCAATCACCGTGCTGACTCTGGGCATCCTGGTGGCAGTGCACGAGTATGGGCATTTCTTCGTCGCACGACGGGCAGGCGTGCGAGTGCTGCGTTTCTCGATCGGTTTTGGCCGTGCGTTGTGGCGGCGTACCGGGCATGATGGAACCGAGTACGTACTGGCTGCGATACCGCTTGGCGGTTATGTCAAGATGCTCGACGAGCGCGAGGGCACGGTGGCGGCGACGGAGTTGCACCGCAGTTTCAACCGCAAGCCGGTGGGAGCGCGTTTCGCGATCGTTGCCGCGGGTCCGCTGGCGAATTTTCTGCTCGCCATCGTTGCGTTCTATGCGCTCTATGTGAGCGGTGTGCCTGGACTCGCACCGGTGATCGGCGGAGTCACTCCGGGTTCGATCGCCGACGCTGCGGGCCTCGAACGCGGACAGGAGATCGTTGCGGTCGATGGGGAGCCGACACCGACCCGTCAGGCCGTCGTGATGCGTTTGCTGAAGCGCCTCGGCGAAAGCGGAGAAATTCGTTTCTCGGTGCGTTATGGACAGGAGCAGTCCGCGTTGGTCTACGAATCGACGGCCAGGGTCAGCGACTGGCTGGCCGGCAAGGACGACCCTGATCTGCTCGCCGGGCTGGGACTCGCGTTCTGGACGCCAGAGCTTGCACCGCGCGTCGGCAACGTACTGGCTGACAGTCCTGCCGCGCGTGCCGGGATGCGTGCCGGAGATCTGCTGGTCGCGGTAAACGGCGAGCCGGTAGGCTCCTGGGATGCCTGGGTCACGACGGTGCGCGCCAGCGCAGGACGTGAACTCGCGGTGGAGCTCGAACGAGGGGGCGAACGCGTGCATGTGCAGGTGACGCCCGCCACGGTGACGGGACCCGATGGTGCCACGATGGGCCAGGTGGGCGTCAGTGTGGCCGAGCAGCCATGGCCTGCAGAAATGCTGCGCACGGAACGCTATGGGGTGTTGGCGGCATGGCGGCCGGCGTTGGCACAGACCTGGTCATTGACGGCATTTACCGTCGATTCGGTGAAGAAGATGTTCGAGGGGATGATTTCCCCGAAAAACTTGAGCGGACCAATCACGATTGCTAAAGTGGCGGCCGATTCGGCGCGCTCGGGCCTGGAGAGCTACATCGCCTTTCTCGCGCTGCTCAGCATCAGCCTTGGAGTGCTGAACCTGTTCCCGATTCCCGTGCTTGACGGTGGACATCTGGTCTATTGCCTGATCGAGATGGTCAAGGGCAGTCCGGTATCGGAAAGGGTGCAGATGCTGGGTTACCAGGCGGGTCTGGTGATCTTGGTAGGTGTGATGCTGCTGGCGCTGTACAACGATCTGAATCGGCTGGCTGCGAACTGATCCATATTCCGCACAAACCGGGCACTCATCTCGGCAAAGGACTCTCGGGCACTCCCAATGATGCGTCATCTCACGGTCATCTTCCTCTGGTTGGCACTGGCCGGCGCTGTCTGCGCAGAATCCTTCGTGGTTTCCGACATCCGGGTCGAAGGTCTGCAACGGATCTCCCCCGGCAGTGTGTTCAACGACATTCCGGTCAAGGTGAACGATCGCATCGATGAGGCGGCGATAGCCGAGACCGCGCGCGCGCTGTTTCGCTCGGGAAACTTCGATGATGTGCAGATCGGACGCGATGGTGACGTGCTGGTGATCACACTGGTCGAGCGCCCGTCGATCAGCGAGATCAACATCGAAGGCAACAAGGCGATCAAGACCGAGGATCTGTTGAAAGGCCTCAAGGAGGCCGGGCTTGCAGTGGGGCAGGTGTTCCAGCGTGCCACGCTCGAACAGATGCGAGTCGAGTTGCAGCGCCAGTACGTGAGCCAGGGTCGCTACGATGCGCGTATCGAAACCGAGGTTGCGGAACAGGCTCGTAACCGTGTGGCCGTGAACATCGATATCACCGAGGGCAGTGTCGCCCGCATCAAGCACATCAACATCGTCGGCAACACGGTATTTGACGACGACGAACTCGTGAATCTGTTCGAACTGAAGACCACCGGCTGGTTTTCGTGGCTGAGTGGCAACGACAAGTACTCGCGCGAGAAGCTGAACGGCGATCTGGAGAAGCTCAGTTCGTACTACCTCGATCGTGGCTACATCCGCTTCAATATCGATTCCATGCAGGTGGCGATCACACCGGATCGCAGCGCGGTATACCTCACGGTCAATATCACCGAAGGCGAGAAGTACAAGGTCAGCAAGGTCGATGTGTCTGGCGACATCGTGATTCCGGAAAAGGAGGTGCGTGGTCTGCTGCTGATGCAGGAGGGGCAGGACTTTTCGCAGGTCCAGGTGACGAACACCGAGGAGATGATCACGAAACGGCTCGGGGTCGAGGGTTATACCTTTGCGAAGGTCAACGGTATCCCCGAAATCGACGACGCGAACCATACGGTGGCAATGAAGTTCTTCGTCGATCCGGGCAAGCGCACCTATGTGCGTCGCATCGAATTCCGCGGCAATACCAAGAGCGTGGATGAGGTGCTGCGGCGCGAGATGCGCCAGATGGAATCGGCACCGGCGTCTTCGGCGCTGATCGAACAGTCGCGGGTGCGCCTGGAGCGGCTCGGTTTCTTCAAGGAGGTCAAGACCGAAAATGTCGCGGTACCGGGTACCGACGACATGATCGATGTGCAGTACACGGTCGAGGAACAGTCTTCCGGCAGCATCGGTGCCAGCATCGGCTACGCGCAGGATGCCGGCCTGATCCTGGGTGCAAACCTGCAGCAGAACAACTTTCTCGGTACCGGCAAGCAGGTGGGGATCGGGCTGAACTCCAGCAAGTACCAGGATCTGTACAGTTTCAGCTACGTGAACCCGTACTACACCGAGGACGGCGTCAGCCGTGGTTTCTCGGTGTTCTACCGTGCCACCGATCTCGAGGAAATCAATATCGCGAGCTATACCACCGATACCCTCGGTGCGACGGTGAGCTTCGGCTACCCGATCAGCGAAACGCAGCGTCTGGGGTTGAGTTTCGGTATCAGCCGGACCGATATCGGCGCGGGCATCGGTGCGGTACAGGAAATTTCCGGTAGTCCGCGCCCGATCAAGGATACGATCGGTTACATCAGCCAGAGCGATCTCAACGATGGAGCGGGGGGCAACGGATGGTTCGATCCTGCGGCGATCCGCTCGCCGGTTCCCGGTGATGTGTTCCTGACAGGGGTTCCGAAGGGTTTCCTCGATATCCATGGAGATCGTTTCGACAACTACACCGTGACCGGCAGCTGGTCGCAGTCGACGCTGAACCGCGGTCAGCTCGCGACACGCGGCTATTCGCAGAACCTCTCGTTACAGGTTGCAGGACCGGGAAGCGATCTCACCTACTGGAAACTGATGTACAGCGGTCAGGTGTTCATTCCGGTGTGGCGGGATTTCACCTTGCGTCTGCACACCGATCTCGGTTATGGCGATGGCTGGGGTGATACGAAGGGGCTGCCGTTCTACGAAAACTTCTTTTCGGGAGGCTTCCGGTCGGTACGCGGCTTCAAGAGCAACACGCTCGGCCCGCAGAG
>DAOLKH010000008.1:0-14405 GCA_035331685.1 Pseudomonadales bacterium | reverse complement strand
CCTGCATCCGATCATGAAAGTGGTACGTCCACACCGCGGCGTGGACTATGCCGCCTCCACCGGAACCCCCGTGTACGCCTCCGGAGATGGCAAGGTCACTGCATCTGGCTACAGCCGATCCAACGGCAACTATGTCTACGTCCAGCATGACAACCGATTCCAGACGCGTTACCTGCACCTGCACAAGCGGACCGTACAGACCGGGCAACGAGTGAGTCAGGGCCAGACCATCGGCACAGTGGGAGCCACCGGTCTCGCCACCGGCCCGCACCTGCACTACGAGTTTCTGGTCGATGGTGTACACAAGAATCCGAGCACGATCCTCAATTCGCTGCCGCGAGCGCAGCAGCTCCAGGGTCGCGAACTTGCTGCGTTCCGCAAGTCCACTGCCGGTGCTGCCACGCAGCTCGCCACTTACACGAACGCGTGGGAGATGGCGGTGGTTTCCGCAGAAGAATGACGCAAGCCTGAATGGCAGGCATCGGCGGCCTGTTCGTTGGTCTGCTTTCCGGCACCAGTGTGGATGCGATCGACGCTGCATTGCTGCGCATAGCGAGTGACGGCACACGGCTACTGGGTACGCTGGCAGTCCCCATACCTGCAGATATCAAAGCCGAGCTGCTGCATCTCAGCGAATGCGATGCTGCCCCGATCGATAGGATCGGCGTCCTCGACCGTCGTTTCGGTGTCTGCCTCGCGGAGGCGGTACAACAACTCCTCCTGCACACGAACACGCCACCGCAAGCGGTACGTGCGATCGGCAGTCATGGCCAGACGATTCGTCACCGGCCGCCGCGCACCGACGAGCCCGGCTTCAGCTGGCAGATCGGTGATCCGCACACCATCGCAGAAATGACCGGGATCTGTACGGTGGCCGACTTCCGCCGCCGCGACATTGCAGCAGGTGGCCAGGGAGCACCGCTCGCGCCGGCGTTCCATCAATGGGCGTTTTCCAGCATCGCCAGCGATCGGATCATTCTGAACATAGGCGGGATGGCGAACATCAGCGTGCTGCCAGCAGAATGCGGAGCCGTGCATGGCTTCGATACGGGTCCAGGCAACGCCCTGCTGGATGCCTGGATTCGGCGTCACCGCGACGCCGAATACGATCACGACGGAGCATGGGCACGCGGCGGGCGCGTCGATCACGTACTGCTCGCACGCTTGCGGGCGCACCCGTATTTCACTGCGCCGCCTCCGAAAAGCACCGGTCGCGAGGAGTTCAATCTGGCATGGATCGACTCACTGCAGCACGCAATGGACGTGGCCCCACAGGACGTACAGGCCACGCTCGCGGCGCTGACGGTAACGACGATCTGTGAGGCGATCGAGCGGGAAATCCCGAACACTGGCGAAGTCTTCGTATGCGGCGGAGGGGTGCACAACAGCCTGCTGATGGAGCGGCTCGCCGAACGCCTACATCCACGCCCGGTGCGCAGCACGGAGGCCCTGGGCATCGATCCCGACTGGGTCGAGGCTGCACTGTTCGCATGGCTGGCATGCCAAACGCTGAACTCCCTGCCCGGGAATCTACCGATGGTCACCGGAGCGCGACACACCGTGACACTCGGAAGCATTCACCCCGGTGCCTGCACGGCAGGATCAGACTGAAAAGGACGATCCGCAACCGCAGGTGGCAGCAGCATTGGGATTGCGTACCACGAATCGAGACCCTTCCACGCCTTCGCTGTAGTCGACCTCGGACCCGATCAGATACGGATAGCTCAACGCATCGACAACGACACTCTCCTTTTCGAGTATCGTGTCGTCATCGGCAATCGTCTCCTCGAAGCTGAATCCGTACTGGAAACCCGAACAGCCGCCCCCGGTCACGAATACGCGCAGCTTCAGCGCAGGATTGTCCTCATCCTCGATCAACTCGCGAATCTTCGCGGCAGCACGTTCCGTTACACGCAAGGGCGACGGCGAGTACGCCTGGGCGGAACCGACTTCAGATATCTGGTTGATCATGCGAGTGATTGTGATTTTCCCAAGGAAACAAGTCAACTATTCATGGTCCGCAGGGCCCGCGCTTCGGTCTTCGAATGGCAAATCGTCTCCCGCAAACCGCATCGAGGTGGCAGCGTCGAACAGCAGGCGGCCGTTGACCTGCGCACCACGCGACATCTCCAGCAGCTTGTAGCACACATCGCCATTGATCACCGCGTGCGGTGCCAGCTCCACGTGATCGGTCGACTGCACATTGCCGGTCACCGTACCGTTGATCACCACGACCGGTGCGCTGACGTTGCCGTGGACCTGCCCCCCTCGAAGTATGCGCACCACGGCGTGCTCGTCACTGCGAGCACAGACGCCGCCGTCGACACTCCCCTCGATCTCCAGTACACCGTCGAAGCGTATCGTGCCTTCGACGGTCGCCCCCGCGGCAATCAGCGTGGTGTCCCCATGCCCCTTCGTGGATGGTATTAGCCGCTTCCAGATCATCTCACCTCCGCGCCAGCGTCTGATCAAAAACACGTTCGGCACACGGGGCAACGCCTGCGCTCACGGAAGCAGCGCCGGCGCATCGAGCCCGGCCTGCTCCGGCAAGCCGAACATGATGTTGAAGTTCTGCAGCGCCTGCCCTGCAGCGCCCTTGACCAGGTTGTCGATGACCGACAACACCACCACGACATCGCGGTCGAGCGGTCGGTGTACCGCAATCCGGCACAGATTGGTACCGCGCACCGAGCGCGTTTGCGGATGTTCTCCCGCAGGCAACACATCCACCGCCGCCTCGTCACGGTAGCGGTTCTCGAACAGCGCCTGCAGATCGACGGAACGGTCTTCCAGCGTCGCGAACAGCGTGGCATGGATGCCGCGGATCATCGGCGCGAGATGCGGCACGAACGTCAGCCCGACCGGCAACGCGCTCGCCCGCTGCAACCCTTGTTCGATTTCGGGCAGATGGCGATGACCGCCGACACCGTAGGCCTTCAGACTATCGCTGACTTCTGTCAGCAGATTGTCGATCTTGGCCTGGCGGCCAGCGCCGCTGACCCCGGAAGCAACGCTCGCGATCAGACGCGAGGAATCGACCAGATTCGCCTCCAGCAACGGCAGAAAACCGAGTTGCACCGACGTCGGATAGCAACCGGGCACGGCGACCAGGCGCGCCGAGGCAATCTCCACACGGTTCACTTCCGGCAAGCCGTAAACAGCCTCCGCCACCAGCTCAGGCGCCGTATGCCGCTGCCCATACCACTTCTCCCATACGCTCACGTCACGGAGCCTGAAGTCCGCAGAGAGGTCGACCACGCGCACACCGGCCGCCAGCAAGCGCGCCGCGGACTCCAGCGCCACACCGTGTGGGGTTGCGAAGAACACCACTTCACAGTCTTCCAGCCCGGCATTCTCCGGAGCTTCGAACGCCAGATCGCAGTGCCCTCGCAGGTTCGGAAACAGGCGATCGACGCGCAGCCCCGCCTCTGCGCGCGACGTGATGCAGTGCAGCTCGAGATCGGGGTGCAGTGCGGCAAGACGCAGCAGTTCCACTCCCGTATAGCCAGTGCCGCCGACGATTCCCGCCCGGATCTTCCTGTTCACCATGACCTCCCCTGCCGTTCTGCACGGGAATTCTAAGCCGATTCACGAACGCCGTGTCGCCCGGATTCCATAAGACGCCCACGGAACTGCTGCGCCCCGATGCTATCATCGCCACCCCGCGTGGAGATTCCGCATGAGCACGGCGCTGTTCCCCTGGCTGAAGGCATTGCACATCATTTTCATGGTGTGCTGGTTCGCGGGGATCTTCTATCTGCCCCGCCTGTTCGTGAATCACGCCATGGATGCGCACGCCGCGGTTCACGAGCGCCTGTGCATCATGGAGCGCAAGCTCTACCGTTTCATCACGCCGTTGGCGTTCCTGACCGTCATCTTCGGACTGTGGCTGTTGCTCGCTTACAACGAGGCCTACGGCTACCTGCGCAGCGGCTGGATGCATGCCAAGCTCGCGCTGGTGACGCTGCTGGCAATCTATCACTGGGTCTGCGGGCGCATCGTGCGTGATTTCGCCGCTGGCAGGAACGTCCGCAGCCACGTGTTCTATCGCTGGTTCAACGAACTGCCGGTGCTGATCCTGTTCGGCACCGTGATTCTCGTCGTCGTCAGGCCTTTCTGAGGAATCCCGCATGACTCGCTCCGCAACGCTGTTCGAAAAGGCCAGCCGGACCATCCCCGGCGGCGTGAACTCACCGGTGCGCGCTTTTCGCGGCGTCGGTGGCACGCCGCTGTTCTTTGCACGCGGCGAAGGCCCGTACCTGTTCGACGCGGACGGTCGCCGCTACATCGACTACATCTGCTCCTGGGGCCCGCTGATCCTCGGTCACGGCCACCCGGAGGTCCTCGGGGCGCTCGCACAGCAGATGCACGCAGGACTCAGCTACGGCGCACCGACCGAACTCGAAGTGGAAATGGCGGAACTGATCTGCAGCCTGGTACCGTCGATCGACATGGTTCGCATGGTGAACTCCGGCACCGAGGCGACGATGAGCGCGATCCGCCTCGCGCGCGCCCACACCGGCCGCGACCGGATCGTGAAGTTCGAAGGCTGCTATCACGGGCACGTCGACGCACTGCTCGTGAAGGCCGGGTCCGGAGCGTTGACGCTTGGCACCCCGACCTCCCCGGGCATTCCGCGCAACGTGACCGACGACACCATAGTGCTCGACTACAACGACGACGCCGCAGTTTGTGAGCTGTTCGCTCGTCGTGGCGAAGAGATCGCTGCCGTGATCGTGGAGCCGGTTGCCGGCAACATGAACTGCATCCTGCCGATGCCGGGATTCCTCGAAACGCTGCGCGAACAATGCACCGCAGCCGGCGCGGTGCTGATCTTCGATGAAGTCATGACCGGCTTTCGTGTTGCACTCGGCGGCGCACAGACGCACTTCGGCGTCACACCCGACCTGACGACGCTCGGAAAGGTAATTGGCGGGGGCATGCCGGTCGGCGCCTTCGGCGGCCGGCGCGAGATCATGCAAAAGGTTGCTCCGGCCGGTCCCGTCTACCAGGCGGGCACACTGTCGGGCAACCCGATGGCGATGGCTGCCGGGCTCGCCACACTGCGTGCGATCAGCGCGCCCGGCTTTTACGACTCACTGACGGCACGCACCGAACGCCTGCTCGCTGGTCTGCGCGCGGAAGCGCACAGCGCAGGAATCGCGTTCACCACGGCTCAGGCCGGCACCATGTTCGGTTTGTTCTTCAGTCAGGAAGCACGCATAGACACCTACGCCCAGGCCACCGCATGCGATGCAGAACGATTCCGGCGCTTCTTCCATGCGATGCTCGACAACGGCGTCTACCTCGCACCATCGGCATTCGAGGCGGGATTCATCTCGGCTGCGCACGATGCCGAGGTGATCGCGGATACGCTGCAGGCCGCACGCATGGCCTTGCGGGACTGCGGCTGAGCAGACACAACGACCACGCCACGGCTGCAATACGCATCAGCCGCTTGCGGACGGCGCCACTGCCTGCGCAAGCGCATCGACCAACCGGCGGTGAATTGCCTCGAAGCCGCCGTTGCTCATGATCACGACGCAGTCTCCGGCGCGCAGTTTGCTGACCAGCATGACGATGATATCGGCGGTCGACCGGAACACACACGCCGGCTTGCAGCTCTCGCGCGTGACTGCATCGAGATCCCAATCGACACCGGCAGGCTGATACCACAACACCTCGTCGGCAGCGTCGGTGCACGCAGCGAGACGCTCGCGGTGTACACCGAGGCGCATCGTGTTCGAGCGCGGTTCGATCACTGCAAAGATGCGCCCGTGCGGCGTGCCTGCACGCAGTCCGTGCAAGGTCACCTCGATTGCGGTCGGATGGTGCGCAAAATCGTCGTAGACACGCACTCCGCAGACCTCTGCGACCAGCTCCATGCGTCGCTTCACACCCTTGAAGGTGCGCAATGCCGCCGCGCTGCGCGCCAGCGACACCCCCACCGTATGCGCAAGAGCTGCCGCCGCAAGCGCATTGGCCACGTTATGGCGCCCACTGTGATCCCATTCGACGACCGACTCTGCCGCATCCGGCTCATGGCGCAGTACAAACGCCGAACCGTCGGCAGCCAGCAACCGGGCGTTCCACTCACAGCCGGGCCGTTCGAGCGCAAACGACTGTGTGCGCGACCACAGCCCCATCCCGAACACCTCGTCGACCGCAGTGTCGGTTGCCGGATGAACGATGCTGCCCGATGACGGAACCGTGCGCACCAAGTGATGGAACTGGCGCTGGATTGCCGCAAGATCCGCAAAGATGTCTGCGTGGTCGAACTCGAGATTGTTGATGATCAGGCCACGCGGACGGTAATGCAGGAATTTCGAACGCTTGTCGAAGAAGGCGGTGTCGTACTCATCGGCCTCGATCACGAAGTGCTGTCCGGCACCAAGTCGCGCCGAGCAGCCGAAATTCGCCGGGATGCCACCGATCAGGAAGCCCGGCGAACCCGGATCGGCACATTCCAGAATCCATGCCAGCATGCTCGAAGTCGTCGTTTTGCCATGGGTTCCGGCGACGGCCAGTACATGCCGCCCTGCGAGCACGTGCTCACCGAGCCACTGGGGCCCCGACACATAGGGCAGCCCCGCGTCGAGCACATACTCGACCAGCGGATTCCCGCGCGAGAGTGCGTTGCCGATCACAACCATGGCCGGCCGGTCATGCAGCAGATACGCGGGATCGTAACCCTGCAGCACCTCTATCCCCGCTTCGCGCAACTGATCGCTCATCGGTGGATAGACGTTGGCGTCACAGCCACTGACGCGAATGCCGCACTCGCGTGCCAGCAGCGCAACCCCTGCCATGAAAGTGCCACAGATGCCAGCAATGAAGATATGCATGCTTCGCGAAACGGTCCTGGAGGAAGTGCCGTGCACGGCATCGACACGCGTCGCTGCGAGGCATTCAGAGCAGCTCGTCACAGCGCACACGGCGGTTTTGTCACATAATGCAGCGAGTTCAGCGAAAGGACCAGCAATGCCAGCAAAGAATGCGTTCTATGCCCAGTCCGGCGGAGTCACCGCCGTCATCAACGCGAGCGCCTGCGGGGTGATCGAGACCGCCCGCCGGCATCGCGACCAGATCGGCAAGGTCCTGGCCGGTCGTAACGGCATCATCGGGGCGCTGCAGGAGGACCTGATCGACACCAGCGCTGAAACTGCAGCCGCAATCGCTGCCCTGCGCCACACCCCATCGGGCGCGTTCGGCTCGTGCCGCTACAAGCTGAAGAGCCTGGAGCAGAATCGCGCCGAATACCTGCGCCTCATCGATGTGTTCCGCGCCCACGACATCGGCTACTTTTTCTACAACGGCGGTGGGGATTCCGCAGACACCTGCCTCAAGATCTCTCAGCTCTCGGAAAGTCTCGGATACCCGATCCAGGCAATCCACATTCCGAAGACGGTCGACAACGACCTGCCGTTCACCGACACCTGCCCGGGTTTCGGTTCGGTAGCCAAATACGTTGCCGTCTCGACCCTCGAGGCAGGCCTCGACGTTGCCTCGATGTGCTCGACCTCGACCAAGGTATTCATCCTCGAGGTGATGGGTCGCCACGCCGGCTGGATCGCTGCGGCCGGCGGACTTGCTGCGCGCGAGGCCGGAGATCCACCACATATCATCCTGTTTCCGGAAATCGCCTTCGATCGTGCGAAGTTCCTGTCCCGTGTTCGCCAGACCGTGAAGAAAAATGGGTATTGCGTGATCGTCGCCTCCGAGGGCGTGCACTACAAGGATGGCACTTTCCTCGCGGATGCCGGCTCTACGGACGCATTCGGTCACAAGCAGCTCGGCGGCGTGGCACCGACGCTGGCCGCGATGGTCAAGGAAGAGCTCGGCTACAAGTACCACTGGGCGCTGGCGGATTACCTGCAGCGAGCGGCGCGCCATATCGCTTCGCGCACCGACGTCGAGCAGGCGTATGCCGTTGGTGCGGCAGCGGTGGAATACGCGCTTGCGGGGCGCAACGCGATCATGGTCACGATCGAAAGAGGCAGCGGCAAGCGCTATCGCTGGAGCACCGGAGAAGCGCCACTGGCGCAGGTCGCGAACGTCGAGCGCAAGCTGCCTCGCGATTTCATCACGCGCGACGGCTTCGGCATCACCGACAAGGCCCGTGCGCACCTGACACCGCTGATCGAGGGCGAAGACTATCCGGCCTACGATCGCGGCATCCCGGTCTACGCGCGGCTCAAACTGCAACCTGTCGAACGCAAGCTGAGACGCCGATTCACGATCTGAACGCCGTGCGGAGCGTGCGATCAGACCACAAACTGCAGGCCACAGCCGCAGCCATCACGGCGCACCACACGCATGTGCACGAGTGGCGCGTCCCCCGGCAAACCCTGGACTTGCAAGGTGACCAGATCGCCGACACACAGCTCGAACGGTCCATTCTCGACGTAAACACCGCCATCCGACATGTCGACCGTGGAGAAGATCGCTGCGCCATGTTCCGGATGTTCGATCCGGACACGCGACGCAAAGCGTGTGCGCGGGCAACTACGCCTGTTTTCCATGGATGATGGCTCGCCAACGTCGTCACTGGTATATAGCCGCCGCGCTCTCTCACGTCGGCTGCATTTACGCACGGGCAGCACCATGAAACGAAAGTTGTGCAGTATTGCCACAATGCGCTGACTGTTTGCAGAATTTGCAGAATTTGCAGAATTTGCAGAAGTCGATCCACCGGCGCTGCCAGATTTGCACGATTTTCCTGTACGCTGGCGAGCATCACCGGCATATTCGGACCGGTGCCACACACCAACCACCCCGGAGACAGAGACATGGGCTTGAGAATGGTGCCTACCGGCAAGAATCCGCCGGATGACGTCAATGTGATCATCGAGATTCCGGCGCACAGCGACCCGGTCAAGTACGAGGTGGACAAGGACTGCAGCGCGGTCTTCGTCGATCGTTTCATGTCGACCACAATGTTCTATCCGTGCAACTACGGTTACATCCCGAACACGCTGTCCGAGGACGGTGACCCGGTCGATGTGCTCGTGCACACCCCCCACACCGTGATCAGCGGCACGGTAATCCGCTGCCGCCCGGTCGGCATACTGAAAATGCACGACGAAGCGGGAGCCGATGCCAAACTGGTCGCCGTACCGGTCGGCAAACTGACGCCGCTGTACGACGACGTGAGGGAAGCGACCGACCTGCCGTCGTTGCTGCTGCGCCAGATCAAGCACTTCTTCGAGCACTACAAGGATCTCGAGGAAGGCAAATGGGTACGCGTCGAAGGTTGGGGATCAGCCGAAGACGCACGCGAGGAAATTCGTCAGTCGATCGCCCGCTACAAGAAAAACCAGGAAGAAGGCGGCGACTGAGCTTTTCCTGCTCAGCGCACTGTTCCGTTGTTTTCAGGAGCGGCAAATCGCTGATCCATGTCCAGCGCGGGGGCGCGGCGCAAGCGGCGCCCTACCGTTCGCGCTGGCACTCCGGCAACCGTCACATGCGGCGCTACATCGTCGAGCACGACGCTGCCGGCGCCGATCCTGGCGCCATCGCCGATGCGTACCGGACCGAATACCCGCGCTCCCGCTGCAAGCAGCACGCCCGAGCCCACTTTCGGGTGTCGATCTCCGCCCCCGCAACCCGATCCGCCGAGCGTGACGCCGTGCAGCATCGAGACGTTGTCGCCGACCACGGCCGTCTCGCCGATCACGATTCCGGTCCCATGATCAACCATGATGCCCTGCCCGAGTACGGCGGCGGGATGAATGTCGACGTCGAAGCGTGCGCACGCACAACTGTGCAGCAGATGCGCCAGCCAGAAGCGCTCACGGGTCCACAGCCAGTGCGCTATGCGCTGCGCCTGCAGCGCATGGAATCCCTTGTAGTGAAGAAACGCCGTGACCAGCGAATCGCACGCCGGATCGCGGGTACGGTGCGCGGTCAGGTCGGCACAGGTCGCTGCGGCGATACGCGGATCGCACGTCAGTGCTTCGCGAATCACATCGCGCAGAACGCCAGCCGGCAACGTGCCTGTATCGAGCTGCACCGCAAGCACCCCGGCGAGCGCATCCTCCAGCGAGGCATGGCGCAGCACAGTCGCATGGTACAGGCTTGCCAGCACCGGCTCGTCGCTGACACGCACCTGCGCTTCAGCGCGCAGCACCGCCCACAAGCGTGTCGCATCTGTTTCCTTCATCCGGCGCCAACCTCCTTCTCCACCACGACCGTGCAGTCGGCGAGCGCTCGCGCATACAGCGCTGCCGGCACGTCGAAGTAGCCCTGCAGGATCTGTTCGCGCGACGCTTCGATCACCGCATGCAGCGCAAGCCCGGCACGCCGGTGAGCAGCCGCCAGCGCCAGCGGATCGAAACTGCGCTGACACTCCCACGCCAGCGGCGCGAAGCTCAGGTGCCAGGGTTCAGGCGCCACCTTGCAGCCGGCCCCGGTGTAGGGTCGGAAAAAACCGTGTGCCCGCCCGCTCGCGATCCGCTCGTCGAGCCATCGGTGCAGCGCGGCAAACATGCCCCCGTCGCACGTATCCGCGACCCTGAGGTTCACCGGCCGCCCCCGCTCGAGCAGCGTGGCATCGACCACGTCCATATCCGTACCCCAGTGATGGCGCGAAGCGCCCGGCAGTGCGCTCCAGCGCAGGATCGAAAACACCAATGCCGCGTCCTCGAGCGTACTGGTGTCGATCGGCCGTTCCGCCGCATCGAGCACCGGGCGCAGACCACTCGCCTTCGCGTTCCAGATCGCAGCCTGGCGTTCGAAACTGCGAAAGCCGCTGACCACACGCAGGTCGAAGCCTGCCTCGTGCGCATCGGCGCGCAGGCGTGCCAGTGCCTGCACTGCCAGCGGATGCAGCCGGCAATCGCCGAGGCACCACGCAGCGTCGAGCGCCACGACATGCGTATCCTCGAGCCCCAGCAGTTGCTCACACGAAAGAATGGCAATCACCTCACCGACGGCGTGGATGCAGATGCAGCGAACCGTGTCAACGGAACGGTCGACACCACACACCCGAACCCCCGGGATGCAGGCTAGAATCGCTGCGCCTCGAGCCGGGAAGACTGCCGCATGAACGAAGCAGAATCAACTCGCCAGCCGCGGATCGCGCTCGCGCTCGGCAGCGGTTCGGCACGCGGACTGGCACATATCGGCGTGATTCGCGAACTGCTGGCAAGCGGCATCACGCCGTCGATCGTCTGTGGCACCTCGATCGGAGCGCTGGTTGGCGGAGCACACGCATGCGGGCACATCGACGAGCTCGACGCATGGCTCGGGCACCTCAGCACGGCCGATGTATTCCGCTATCTCGATGTGAACCCGCTGGCGCGCGGCGGCGTCGGCCACGCGAGCCGCCTGATCGAGCAGTTGCGCGAGCGTTTCGGCAGCCCACGGATCGAGGACCTGCCGCTGCGTTACACCGCCGTGGCAACCGAACTCGGCAGCGGTCGTGAACTGTGGGTCCAGCATGGGGACCTGTGGGAGGCTGTGCGCGGCTCGATCGCCATCCCCGGCCTGCTGTCGCCGGCACGGGTCAGCGACCGCTGGGTCGTCGATGGAGGACTCGTGAATCCGGTGCCGGTTTCGGTCTGCCGTGCGCTTGGCGCCGATCTGATCATCGCCGTGAACCTGAACAGCGATCTCGGCCAGCGTTCACGCTCACGCGTGGCACAGAAAGGTCGCACCGAGCGTGAAACACAGGACGGAAACGCACCCCGCCTGATGGAGCGACTTGCAAATGGCCTGCGCGACAAGGCGCCGCCCCAGATCGCGCAATGGCTCGACTTCGATCCCGCACACGAAGCCGAAGACGATACGCCGGGGATCTTCTCCGTGATCGCCAACTCGATCAACATCATGCAGGACCGGATCACACGCAGCCGCCTGTCCGGCGAACCTGCAGACATCCTGCTCAACCCGCGTCTGGCGCACATCGGATTACTGGATTTCGATGCGGCAGAGGAGGCCATCGACGCGGGGCGCGCCGAGGTGCAACGCTCACGCGGAGCAATTCTCGAGGCAATCGCTGCCTGCACACCGGTCTGAGCCGGCAGCGCGCCTCATTCGATATCGGCGCGCACGAGTCGCTTCAGTGCATGCATGCGCTCGCTGATGGGGTCGACGGTCTCGGTGCGCAGGCCTGCAATGACTTCGCGCAGCTCCTCGCGACCAGCCATGATCTGCTCGCGCAGCGCGACGTGCACGGCACGCGAGGTCGCCAGCACCCCGGTGCCTGCGCGTACCGCCCGATTGACATCATGCAGTGCGGCGTTTGTGTGCTGGCGGACGATCGTCGAGCTGCGCAACATCGCACCTCCGACGGCAGCAACGACCTCGATGAGCGACTCGATGCCGAACCGCTGACCCACGGCAACATCTTCGCCGACACGAGTGATCCGCTCGTCCAGGTAATTCGCAAGCCGATCGTATTCCCTGGCCAGACGCGCCGGAAGATCCGGATCATCGACATGGCGCGCATCGGCGTTGATCGCACGCCAGTCTTCCTGCCGCAGCTTCGCCGTCGCCCGGTGGAACACCTGATGCTCCTCCGCGTGAAGATGGTCACGAAAGGCGCTCGTATACTGACCACAGAGATAAGCGATACGGCGATCGTCCGGATCCTTGCCACCACGCGTCACGCGTTCGAGTTCCGCGACCAGCTCGCGTCCACGCTGCGTCAACCCGCGATGTTCTTCCTGCACTTCCCGCATCAGCGGAGCCGAGTCCGGATCCCGTTCGGCAAGACGGTCATAAACCAGATCTTCACGGGCGTGGTGGTGTTCGTCCGGGTAGGCAACGAGGTAATGTGCCATCTCGTAAAGCAGCGCGTAATCGGGCGTGCGACCCGGGCGCAGCATCTTCGCCTGTTCGTCGAGTGCATCGAGCAGCGAACGGATGTACTCATGCTCGCGGTTCAATGTGAGCAGCGTCTCGGGAGCCCTGGCACGACGCGAAGCCCTCGGCGCCGGTAACTGCTGCACGCGCGAAACCTGGGTCACGCGCGGGGCACGCCGTGCACGAACCCTCGCTTCGCCTCCCCCTTTTGCACGTCGTGCACGTGCAGCTGCGCTGCGCTCTGTCTCCATCGGTACTACCCCCCATCCGACCCAAAGAGTATAACGAGCGTCTCGATCGTGCGGCAAATGGCGGCAAATCGAGCCTTGCGCCACAGACAGAATCCGGTAGAATTCGGCGCCCCGCGCATGCCCCCCGGCAGTGCTGAAACTGCAACCCGGCGCTACGCGCCCGTACGCGACGACGAGGTCCTATCGTGAAGAAAGCTGCGAAGCAGACCACATCGGAATTCAAGAATTTCACGCCCTACAAGCTGAAGAAGGGCGAGGAATACATGAACGAAAACCAGAAGGAGCACTTTCGCGGCATCCTGAAAAACTGGCGCTCCGAACTCATGGAAGAAGTGGACCGCACGGTCAGCCACATGAAGGACGAAGCCGCAAACTTCCCGGACCCGGCCGATCGCGCCACCCAGGAGGAAGAATTCAGCCTCGAACTGCGCACGCGCGATCGCGAGCGGAAACTGATCAAGAAGATCGAGACCACGCTCGAGCGCATCGAGCAGGACGACTACGGCTACTGCGACGCCTGCGGGGTGGAAATCGGCATCAAACGCCTCGAGGCACGGCCGACGGCGACGCTGTGCATCGATTGCAAGACCCTCGAGGAGATCAAGGAGAAGCAGGAGCACGGCTGATCACCCGCACCTGCCCGGTCTGCCCCAACGCACGGACAATCACGACCGCCAGTCTGTGGCGACCTCCACCTACCGCGGACGCTTCGCCCCTTCGCCGAGCGGGCCGCTGCACCTCGGTTCGCTGAGCACGGCTCTTGCGAGCTTTCTCGATGCGCGCGCAGCGCGGGGCCTGTGGCTGCTGCGCATCGAGGATATCGATCCTCCGCGTGAACAGCAGGGCGCCAGCGAACGCATCCTTTCCAGCCTGCGGGCCCACGCGCTGAACTGGGATGGCGATGTGGTCCATCAGAGCCGGCGGCACGCTGCCTACGAGGACGCAGTGGCATGGCTGCTGGCCAACGATCATGCCTTCCACTGCACCTGCAGCCGCAAGGATCTGCATGCAGGAGACGGCCACCATGCAGCCAGCTGCCCGCGCTCCCGGCTGCCACCGCCCGGCCCGGCAGCCATCCGCCTGCGCGCCACGGGGACACGCTACCGCTTCGAGGACCGGATTCTCGGCAACATCACACTGCCCGAACCGGCGGGCGGCGACGACTTCGTGATCAAGCGTCGTGACGGCCTGTATGCATACCAGTTGGCGGTAGTCGTGGACGATGCATGGCAAGGAATCACGCATGTGGTGCGCGGACGCGACCTGCTCGATTCGACCCCGCACCAGATCCATCTGCACGAACTGCTTGGCGGGCCAGTGCCGCGTTTCGCGCACGCTCCGCTGCTG
>DAOLKH010000007.1:0-14427 GCA_035331685.1 Pseudomonadales bacterium | reverse complement strand
GGATGACCTTGCCACGCGTGCCCTTCTTGGGCGCGAGACGCCGCTTGAACCAGCGGTCGAACCGTTCGAGCGCGAAGGGAGGCAACGGGCGCTTGGCGGTCATGCCAAGGACGCGCTCAATCTGTTTGCGAACCCATGTGTTCGCGATAACTGCGTTGGCGATACGCGGCGTGATGGTCCCCAATGCGCCGAGGATGTCGACGCGGCTGATCATGCGCTCGCGAAGCGAGACCCCTTCGAGCTGATGGCGCGCATGCACAAGCTCGGACTTGAGCAACGTCATGTTGACGTTGGAAGGACACTCCGTTGTGCAGGCCTTGCACGCCAGGCAATTGGAGAGCGCCTCTTCCAAATACCGCGATTGCAGCGGATTCGCCGTTCCATCAAGCCGCCCCTGCAACACTGTGCGAATGACGTTGGCCCTGCCGCGCGTCGACATGATTTCTTCGCCAGTCGCGAGGCCGTAGAAGAACGCGTGGGTCGGCAGCAGCGATACGTCGCCGAAGCGGCTGCGATGCGCGGCGTAGGTGGTAAAGACCTTCGGGTACATCAGGTACGAGGCGAGATCGGTGTCTCCGATCCGCAGGCCCGTTGCCGTCTCGGCCTGCGCGCGCGCGACCTCGAAATCGACCGCAGGCAGGTAGTCACCGGCCCGGCCTGCGAGGGGTTGCGTACCGTTCAGCACCTTCCTCTGCAGATCCGGCGGGAAGCCGTCTGGCGGGAAGCCGAGTTCGCCCTTCATCAGCGAGATCACCGACTCCGGGAAGTCGATTGCACGCGCTGGATTCTCCACGTCCTCTGGCGTGAGCCCGTTGGCGACCATCAGCAGTGCAAGGTCGCCGACCACTTTCGACGTCGGCGTGACCTTGACGATGTCGCCGAACAAGCGGTTCACATCGGCATAGGCCTGCGCCACCTCGCTCCAGCGGTGGTCGATTCCCATCGCACGCGCCTGTTCCCTGAGGTTCGTGTACTGCCCGCCGGGCATTTCGTGACGGTAGACGTCGGCGGTGCCGGAGCGCAGGTCGGGTTCGAACGGTGCGTACTGGCGTCGCACGCCTTCCCAGTAATGCGACACCCTCTGCATGGCGTCGAAATCGATACCCGGGTCGCGCTCGCTACCCGCCAGGGCGGCGGCGATGGCGCTGAGGTTCGGTTGTGAGGTCAGCCCGCTCATCGCGTCGAGCGCCCCGTCGACGGCATCGCAGCCGGCCTCGATCGCCGCCAGCACCGAGGCGGCTGCAATGCCGCTGGTGTCGTGGGTGTGAAAATGGATCGGCAGGCCGACCTCCTGCTTCAGCGCGCGTACCAGTTCGCGTGCTGCGCGGGGTCTGCACACACCGGCCATGTCCTTGATCGCGAGTATGTGTGCGCCCGCCTTCTCGAGCTTGCGCGCCAGGTCGAGGTAATAGCGCAGATCGTATTTGGGGCGGCTCCTGTCGAAAATGTCGGCGGTGTAGCAGATCGCCGCTTCGCACAGCGCTCCGGATTCGATCACTGCATCCATCGCGACGCGCATGCTGTCGATCTGGTTCAGCGAATCGAACACACGGAACAGATCGATACCTTCGCGGGCCGCGTTCCGGATGAAGTCGCGCACCACGTTGTCGGCGTAGTTGGTGTAGCCGACTGCATTGGAGCCGCGCAGCAGCATCTGGAGCAGCACGTTCGGGATCGCGGCACGCAGTCGTTGCAGACGCTCCCAGGGGTCTTCCTTCAGAAATCGCAGCGCGACGTCGAAGGTTGCCCCGCCCCAGCATTCGAGGGAAAACAGCCCGGGCAGCATGCGTGCGTAGTACGGAGCGATCTCGAGCATGTCATGGCTGCGCAGCCGGGTCGCGAACAGCGACTGGTGCGCGTCGCGCATCGTCGTGTCGGTGAGCAGTACGGGCGCCTGCTCGCGCATCCACGCGGCGAATTTCTCCGGCCCGAGTTGTTGCAGCCGCGTGCGGCTCCCTGCAGGCGGGTCCAGCGCCAGGTCGCAGCTCGCGGACGGAGGCCGTATCGGTCGCGGCAGCGGCAACGCTGGCAGCGCGCGGCCCTCGAGCTCCGGATTTCCGTTCGCGATCACATCGCCGAGGAACCTCAGCACGCGCGAGGCACGATCGCGCCGCTTGCGGAAACGGAACAGTTCCGGTGTTTCGTCGATGAAGCGCGTGGTGCACTCGCCCGAACGGAACGCCGGGTGTGCGACGACGTTCTCCAGAAACAGCAGGTTCGACGACAGTCCCCGCACGCGGAACTCGCGCAGTGCCCGGTCCATGCGCCGGGCCGCTTCGTCCGCGTTGTGTCCCCACGCAGTGACCTTGACCAGCAGTGAGTCGTACCACGGCGTGATCACCGCGCCGGCGTAGGCAGTGCCGCCGTCGAGTCGGATGCCGAAGCCGGCCGGGCTGCGGTATGCGCTGATGCGTCCGTAGTCCGGCGTGAAGTTGTTCTCGGGGTCTTCGGTGGTGACACGACACTGCAGCGCGTTGCCGCTGAGTCGTATGTCCTGCTGCGCCGGAACGTAGGAGTCTTCCTCGCCGATCCGCGCGCCTTCGGAGATGCGGATCTGCGCCTTCACGATGTCCACGCCGGTGACCATCTCGGTGACGGTGTGTTCGACCTGGATGCGCGGGTTCACTTCGATGAAGTAGAAGCGGTCGGTATCCGCGTCCATCAGGAACTCGACCGTTCCGGCATGGCTGTAGCCGGCGGCGCGTGCGATCTGCAGTGCGGCTTCACACAGCGCCGCGCGGTTTTCGTTCGCAAGGTAGGGCGCCGGTGCGCGTTCGACCACCTTCTGGTTGCGCCGCTGTACCGAGCAGTCACGCTCGAACAGGTGCACCAGTTGGCCGTGCAGGTCGCCGATGACCTGTACCTCCACGTGGCGTGCACGACGCACGAGCTTCTCCAGATACAGTTCGTCGTTGCCGAACGCGCTCGCCGCCTCGCGCCGCGCAACTTCCATTGCAGGTGCGAGGTCGCTCGCGGTTTCCACCACGCGCATGCCGCGCCCGCCACCGCCCCAGCTTGCCTTCAGCATCAGCGGATATCCCACGGCGGCAGCCAGCTTCTGCGCCGCGTCCGGATCGTGCGGCAGCGCGCCGGTTGCCGGTACCACCGGAACGCCGGCCTGTTCGGCGAGCGCACGTGCCGATACCTTGTTGCCGAGCAGGCGCATCACCGCCGGAGCCGGGCCGATGAACGTGATGCCCGCCTGCGCGCAGGCCTCGGCAAAGTCCGGATTTTCCGACAGGAAGCCGTAGCCCGGGTGGATTGCATCGACGTGCGCTTCCTTCGCGATGCGGATGATGTCCGGGATGTCGAGATAGGCGGCGATCGGGGTCTTCTCGGCACCGACGAGGTAGGACTCGTCGGCCTTGAAACGGTGCAGCGCGAAGCGGTCTTCGCGTGAATAGATGGCGACCGTGCGGATTCCCATTTCGCTGGCGGCGCGCAGCACGCGAATGGCGATCTCGGAACGGTTGGCTACCAGGATGCTACGGATCGGTTTCATGGGAGTGTTACCCGGCGCATGGCGCTGCGACTCGCTGAGGCAATTTTCTAATGATTGGAAACGACGCTCGCGAACACTCTGACACGAAGTCAATGTTTTGTTAATTACCCGATGTGCAGCAGGAATTGACTCATGACGCACAGCCTCCACGCGGGGTGCGTCACGAGTGAAGCCAATGGATCGGAACGGTCGTGGAAACCGGTCAGACGATGATCGTGCCGCCGTCCACATGGATCACCTGTCCGGTGATCCAGCGCCCGTCTGCGGATACCAGCGCGCCCACCGCGTCGGCGATATCCTCGGGTTGTCCGAGCCGGCCCATGGCCGCGATCTCGGCACCGTAGCGACGCAGCGCCTCGGCGTCGCCGCCGAGCAGCATCGGTGTATCGGTCATGCCCGGCGAGACGACGTTCACGGTGATGCCGCGCGGGGCGAGTTCGCGCGCCAGCACCTTCGTGAAACCCTCGATCGCCATCTTGCTGCCGACATAGAGCGCCATGCCCGCGGTGTTGTCGACGGTGGAGCCGGTGGAGATGTTCACGATCCGCCCACCGTCCTCGATCGTGCGGGCGGCTTCGCGACACATCATGAAGGTGCCGCGCGCATTCACGCCGAACGTGAAATCGTATTGGCTCATCGGGATGTCGTGAAACGCCTTCATGTGGCCTATTCCCGCGTTGTTGATCACCACGTCGACGCGGCCGTGGCGTTCGCGCGCCGCAGCGAAGAAGGCGATCACGTCGGCTTCCTCGCTGATGTCGACACGCTGGGCCCACGCGTTGCCGCCCATATTGCTGACGGCGCGTACGGTGGCTTCGGCTCCGTCGCCCGAGCGCGCGTAGCCCGCGACCACCGTGAAGCCATCGTGCGCCAGGCGCAACGCGATCGCACGCCCGATACCGGTGCCGGCACCGCTTATCAGCGCAACCCGTGGCGTGGTTGCGGGAGTTCCTGATTGCGATCTGTTCATGGCTTTACCCCAGTGTCTTTGCAGCACGCAGCGCCGCGATTCGGGCCTCGTCGTAGCCAAGCACCTCGCGCAGCACCTGTTCGTTGTGCTGGCCGGCAGTCGGCGCCCATGCCGGCTTCGGCAGGGTTTCGCCGAGGAAGTTGACCGGGAATCCCAGCATGTCGGCACCGTGCTGCTGGTGCGGCAGGGCCTCGAAACGCGCCTGGAACTGTGGGTCCTGGACGATGTTTTCCGGTGTGTTGACCGGTGCGATCGGCGTATTGACGCGGATGCCGAACTCGATCCACTCCGCGCTGGTCTTCGTCCTGAAGATGTCGCGCAGCACCGCCTGCAGCTCGCGATTGCCGCGGGCGTGATCGGCGTACTTCGACCCTGGCCATTTCTCGAACAGATCCGTGCGCCCCATGCCTTCACAGAAATTCTTCCAGAACGCCTGCTCCGAGGCCATGAACAGCACATGGCCATCCTTTGATTCGTACATCTGGTAGCGCACGCCTTCCTTCATGCCGCGGGTGGCTACCGGGCGGCGCTTCCAGCCGTCAGCCTTGTTGCCGGTGACCACGTCCTCGGGGCGGCGATACGCCATGTAGCTCTCGATGCGATACCAGTCGAAGGCGGCAGCGGCGTCGCTCTGTGCCAGTTCCATGAAGCAGCCTTCGCCGGTCTCGCGGGCCCGCAGCACGCTGGCCAGCACCGCCAGTCCGCCGAACAGCGGGGCCGCATTGATGCCGATGCTGACGTGCTCCGGGATGTAGCAGAAACCCTGTTCGTCGTAGGCAGGGGTCACGGCGCCTGACCAGGTGTCGTAGGCAATGCCGTGCGAAGGCATGTCCTTGTAAGGGCCACTCATGCCGTAGCCCGAAACGGTGATGAACACGATCTGCGGATTCACCTTCTTCAGCTCCTCGTAGCCGAGGCCGAAGCGAGCCAGTGCGCCAGGCTTGGAGGCCTCGATGACCACGTCGGCATCCTTCACCAGGTCGCGGTAGACCTGCCGTGCCTCTTCCTGGCGGAGGTCCAGCGTGATGCTTCTCTTGCCGCGGTTGAGGTGCAGGTGCATCAGCGACACGCCCTCTACGATCGGCCAGGTCATTTCCCGGATGTAGTCGCCCGCGGGTGTTTCGACCTTGATCACGTCCGCACCCAGATCGACGAAGGCGGTAGTGATCGCCGCCGGTCCGAGAATCGAGCTTTCGATGACGCGCAGGCCGGCAAGAGGTGCTGCTTGGTTCATGGTGTTTCCTTGGTCAGGGTGGTGGTGTCCGGGTCGGATCAGGCTGCGATGGCCATCGGGTTCATTTCATTGCATTTCGGGTCGCGGTGACAAGGCCCTTGCGCAAACCCGGGTCGGCTCGTGGTCGATGATGGAAGGCTGCTGATATGATGCGCCCGTTACTTTACATGGATCACGCGCGCACAGGTTGGCGTGAGCGGATCCCGGAATCGGAGCTTCCATGACCCAGGCATTGTTTCAGTCGGAACTGCACAGCCTGCCGCTGCTGGCACGCGGCAAGGTGCGGGATATCTATGCGGCAGGCCCCGAGCACCTGCTGATCGTGACCACCGATCGGCTGTCTGCCTTCGACGTGGTGCTGCCCACCCCGATCCCGGGCAAGGGCAAGGTGCTGACCGCGCTGTCGAATTTCTGGTTTGCCCGGCTTGGTGGTGTGGTCGCGAACCATCTGTGCGATCTGACGCCGGACGATGTGCTCGGCGATTCGGCCGAACGCCGCCAGGTTGCCGGGCGTGCGGTGGTCGTGAGGCGCTACCGCACGCTGCCGATCGAGGCGATCGTGCGCGGCTATCTGGTCGGTTCGGGCTGGAAGGAGTACAAGGCGGGTGGCACCGTCTGCGGAATCGCACTGCCGGCAGGACTGCGTGAAGCGGATCGCCTGCCGCGCACCCTGTTCACGCCGTCAACCAAGGCGGAGGCGGGTGCCCATGACGAAAACATCAGCTTCGAACAGGCCGCAGAACTGCTTGGCCGGCAACTTGCAGAACAGGTGCAGCGCGTCAGTATCGCGCTGTACGAGGAGGCAGCGGCGTACGCGCGCGAAAAGGGCATCATCATTGCCGATACCAAGTTCGAGTTCGGCACTGACGAAGCGGGTCGTCTGGTGCTGATCGACGAGGCGCTCACGCCGGATTCCTCGCGCTTCTGGCCGGCGGATACCTGGCTGCCGGGCAGCAATCCGCCGAGCTTCGACAAGCAGTACGTGCGCGACTGGCTGGAAGCCAGTGGCTGGAACAAAGCGCCGCCTGCGCCGCAGCTGCCCGCCGAGGTTGCCGAGCGAACGGCTGCGAAGTATCGCGAGGCGCTGCAGCGACTTACCGGCAGTGACATTGGCGACGACTGAGCCTGACGTGGCGCATATGCGCAATCCTGAGCAAGCAACGGAGAAAACCGCATGAACGATGTGAGGCCACTGGTAGGCATCCTGACCGGCAGTCCGAACGATCTGCCGACGGTCGTGAAGGTGCGCGATACGCTCTCCGAGCTCGGGATCGCCAGCGAGATCGTGGTCGCCTCGGCGCACCGCACGCCGGACAAGGTGCTGGCGTACATCCGTCACGCGCACGAGAACGGAGTGAAGGTACTGATCGGCGCCGCTGGCGTTGCAGCGCATCTGGCCGGGGTCATTGCCGGGCATACCCGCCTGCCAGTGATCGGGCTGCCGCTCGGCAATGGTCCGCTGCAGGGGCTCGACAGTCTGCTGTCCACGGTGCAGATGCCGCCGGGTGTGCCGGTGGCCACGGTCGCGATCGATGGTGCGAAGAACGCAGCGATGCTGGCGGCACGCATTCTTGCGCTGCTCGACCCGGCGATCGATCGCGCGCTGGAGCAGGCGGCCGCGAAGGAGCGCGAGCGCTACGAGCAGAGCGCCGACGACGCGCTCGCACGGATCGGTGGCTGAAATGGCAGACATTGCGACGCTGTTCGCGCAGAACCGCGCCTGGGCGGAGCGGATGCGGGAGACCGATCCCGACTATTTCAATCGCCTGGCATCGGTGCAATCGCCGGGGTACCTGTGGATCGGTTGTGCGGACAGCCGGGTGCCGGCCAACCAGATCACCGGTCTGCTGCCCGGCGAGGTGTTCGTGCACCGCAACGTCGGGAACACGGTGATTCACACCGACCTGAACTGTCTGTCGGTGATCCAGTTCGCGGTCGACGTGCTGAAGGTGGAGCACATCATCGTCGTCGGTCACTACGGCTGCGGCGGTGTATACGCTGCACTGACCGGAAGGCGCCTGGGTCTTGCCGACAACTGGCTGCGCCATATCGTCGATGTGCGTGATCGTCACGCGGCGCTGCTCGAAGGTCTGGGCGACGAACGCGCGCGCTGGGACCGGTTGTGCGAGCTGAACGTGATCCAGCAGGCACGCCACGTCTGCGAGACCACGGTCGTGCACGATGCCTGGAGTCGTGGCCAGCCGCTGTGCGTCCACGGCTGGATCTACGGTCTGCAGGACGGATTGTTGCGTGACCTCGGTTTCTCGGTTGGGTCCGAGCAGGAGATTCCGTCTGTCTGTGCGCAGGCGCTGGAGCGGACGTCCTGCGATGCAGGGTGAGGCCGCTGGAAGTCTCCGGGGCCTGTCTGCCGATACCCGTCTGATTGCCCTGGTCAGCCTTGCGCACGGTGTCTCGCATTTCTTTCATCTGCTGCTGCCGCCGCTGTTTCCGTGGTTGATGCCGGAATTCGATCTGGGTTTCGCGCAAGTCGGTGTGCTGATGGCAGTGTTTTCCGTGTTCTCCGGCGTCGGGCAGGTGCTGGCCGGTTTCCTCGTCGATCGCGTCGGTCCGCACCGTGTGCTGCTGGGCGGTATCGGGTGTTTCGTGCTCGCCTCCGTGGTGCTCGCGCTCGCCGACCGGCACCTGATGCTGTTCGCTGCAGCGGCGCTGGCGGGGAGCGGCAACAGCGTGTTCCATCCTGCGGACTTCAGCATTCTCAACCGACGTGTGTCGGTTGCACGGCTCGGGCAGGCGTTTTCCGTGCATGGACTTGCAGGCAATCTGGGTTGGGCAGCAGCGCCGCTGATGCTGGCCTCGCTGGCGACGCTTGCGGGCTGGCGTTGGGCGGCGCTCGGCGCTGGTGCGCTGGCTGCCCTCGCGTGGCTGGCGTTGTGGCGGGCGCGTGAGCTCTCCACGCAGGTTGCCGCCTCCGATGCCACCGCGGTACGCGTGGGTACTGCGCCGCTGGGGTTCCTGCGTGTCGGCGTGATCTGGCTCTGCTTCCTGTTCTTCGTGCTGGTGACGGCGGCTTTCGCCGCGCTGCAGCATTTCGGCACACCCCTGTTGCATGCGATGTACGAGCTGAGCGTTCCTGCTGCAGCGGCGGCGCTGACCGCGTTCCTGGTCGGTGGTGGCGCGGGCATCATCGCAGGCGGCATGCTGGTTGCCCGCGGCGTGGTACAGGAGCTCCTGATCGGTGTTGCGCTGGCGGTTGCTGCCCTGATCGCGCTGATACTGGCATCGGGTGTGGTGCCGGCGTGGGGTGTGGTACCGCTCCTGGTGGCGATGGGCCTTGCGTGCGGTGTGCCCGGACCCGCGCGTGATCTGCTGGTGCGCCGCACCACGCTCGAACGCTGCGGCCAGCAGTCCTACGGGCGGGTCTACGGATTCGTCTATGCGGGCGTCGACGTGGGGGTGGCGCTGTCACCGCTGGTGTTCGGCGTGCTGATGGGGGCCTCGCGCTTTGCCGCGGTGTTCGGTGGTGTGGCGCTGCTGCAGGTGTTTGCGATCGCGGTCACGGTCGGAGTCGCGCGCAGCGCGCCGGTTGCAGGTCGGGTTTCAACCTGACGATGTGGGTCGGGTTTCAACCCGACGATGTGGGTCGGGTTTCAACGCGACGGGTGCCGGCGTCGATCGTCTGCATGAATGCCGACCCACCAACATCCGTCGGCATGAATGCCGACCTACGGGTGACGTGCCTGCACCATGCGACGCAGCCCTTCGCGCCATTGAACGCTGCAGGGGCCGGTCAGGCTGCGGCGCCGTGTCGGGTCGAGCAGGATCTGCTGGATGCCGTCGGGTGATTCGATCATCCTGGCTTCACGCCCCACGAGCTCGCCGATGTGCTGCACCATCTCGCGCATGTCGACGGTCTCGTCGCCACCCCAGTTCGTGATCGTTGCCGGTACCGCCGCTGCAGCGAGCAGACCGGGCAGGTGCGCGAGGATGTCGTCGTCGTGAATTGGCGACATCAGCGGAGGACGACCTGCGAATATCGGTACCGGCTGTCCCGCCAGGATCATCTCGAGCAGGATCGCCGGCAGTCCGCCGTTGTCGCCATAGGCGGCGTTCATGCGCGCAATGGTCGTCGGCAGTCCGTAGGCACTGGCCGCGAAACGTGCCACTGCTTCCTGCGCGATCTTCGAGACGCAGTAGGTGGGCGAGTACGGCTGGTGGCTGCCGCCAAGCGGGTCGCCCTCGACGATGGGCTGCAACGGGTTGGCCGATGGCAGGTAGACGCCGCAGGTCGACATCACCAGGCATGCCCGCGCATCGCGGAAGCGGCGCATCAGGTGCCCGGTACCTTCGGCATTGATGCGTATCGTCGCATCGTAGTCGTTCCCCGGCGGGATCACCGCGGCCAGGTGCAGCACGTAGTCGAAGCGTTGTGGCAGTTCGCCCCAGTCCGGCGCCGCCAGATCGACGGCGACGGCACGAATGCCGGCGCTTTCCACGCGGGTGCGGCTTGCGGGTTCGCTGAAGCGCGCCAGTCCCCATACCTCGTTGTTGCGGGCGAGCGCGCTTGCCAGCGGGAAGGCGATCTGGCCGGCGACGCCGGTGACAAGGATGCGCTGGTCGACGAGTGCGTTCATGTACGGTCCTCCGATTGCAGGGGATTATGCAGAAAACATTCGGCGACTGTCTCGCCTAGACTGGATGGGCTGCTCGTGTCACTACGCGTTCGCGGCAGTTCACCTGGCTGCGTCCGGCAAGCGGAGGTTGCATGATCGTGCCCGCACTCTCGTTCCTCGTGTTCCTGGCCGGTGTGTTTGCCGGATGGCGGCTGCCCGGCTACGTGACCGGCTGCGCACTGCTGTTCACGAGCTGGTGCTGGTCGGGCATCACCAGCATGGCGGCGTTCCTGCTGGCGCTGCTTGCCGCGTTCGGGCCGCTGGCCGTGCTGGCGGTGCCGGTGCTGCGGCGGCGCCTGATCAGCGCCCGCGCGATGCGGTTCATGGCGTCCATCCTGCCGCGGCTAGGCGAGACCGAGCGCATTGCGCTCGAGGCTGGCACCGTGTGGTGGGATGGCGAACTCTTCGGCGGCATGCCGCGCTGGAAGCGTCTGCTCGGATACCGCCTGCCGGGCCTGAGCGCGCGTGAACAGGCCTTTCTGGACGGGCCGGTCATGACGCTGTGCGGCATGCTCGACGACTGGGAGATCACGCAGCGCCGTGAGCTGCCGCCCGCAGTCTGGGACTACCTGAAGGAGCAGCGCTTCTTCGGCATGATCATTCCCGAAGCCTACGGCGGGCTGGGCTTCTCGGCGCTCGCGAATTCGCGCGTGGTCACGCGCCTCTCGTCACGTTCGATCACCGCCGCGGTCACGGTGATGGTGCCGAACTCGCTGGGACCCGGCGAGCTGCTGCTGCATTACGGTACCGAGGAGCAGAAGTCGCATTATCTGCCGCGGCTCGCGCAGGGGCTGGAGATTCCCTGCTTCGCGCTGACCGGGCCGGAGGCAGGTTCCGACGCCGCCGCCACCCAGTCGGTCGGCATCGTGATGCGCGGCGTGTACCAGGGGCGTGAAGTGCTGGGCATGCGGCTGAACTGGAAGAAGCGTTACATCACGCTGGCGCCGGTCGCGACGCTGATCGGACTCGCGTTTCGTCTGCGTGATCCCGACGGCCTGCTGGGCAGCACCGAGGATCTGGGCATCAGCTGCGCGCTGATTCCGTGTGACACGCCCGGCGTGCGCATAGGCCGCAGGCACGATCCGATGGGGATTCCGTTTCACAACGGGCCGATCGTCGGCGAAGACGTGTTCGTGCCGCTGGATATGATCATCGGCGGAGTGCAGTGCGCAGGTCAGGGCTGGCGCATGCTGATGGAGTCACTGGCGGCCGGTCGTTCGATCTCGCTGCCGGCGCTCGCCATCGCCGCGGCACAGCTCAGTACGCGCGTGATCGGCGCGTATGCGACGGTGCGCGAACAGTTCGATACGCCGATCGGTCGTTTCGAAGGCATCGAGGAGCCGCTGGCACGCATCGGTGGACTGACCTACCTGATGGACTCTGCGCGCCACCTGACCTGCGGGGCGCTCGATCTGGGCGAGAAACCGTCGGTGATTTCCTCGATCGTGAAGGCCTACCTTACCGAGAACATGCGTCAGGTGGTCGCGGATGCGATGGACATCCGTGCCGGTTCGGCGATCCAACGCGGGCCGCACAACAATTTCGCAGCGATCTGGCAGGCGATACCGATCGGCATCACCGTCGAAGGAGCGAACATCCTCACGCGCTCGATGATCATCTACGGGCAGGGGGCGATCCGCTGTCATCCGTGGGTGCCGCAGGAAATGCAGGCCATCGCTGCGCATGACGTGCGGGCGTTCGACCGCGCGCTGTTCGGGCACCTCGGCCACGTGGCGACGCTCGCGGTGCGCTGCCTGCTCCTTGGTCTGACGCGCAGCCTGCTGGTGCCCGTGCCGGGTGACGCCGGTACGCGGCGTCTGTACCAGTACCTGTCGCGCTTCGCGGCCGCCTTTGCGCTGGTGTCCGACGTGGCGATGGCCACGCTCGGTGGTTCGCTGAAGCGGCGCGAGAAGATCAGTGGCCGGCTGGCCGATGCACTGGCCTGGCTGTATCTGGCGAGTGCGACGCTGAAGCGTCACCACGACGACGGAGCGCCGGCAGCGCATCTGGATCTGGTGAGCTGGAGCGTGCGCCATGCGCTGTGGCAGATCCAGGAAGCACTCGCGGGGGTGCTGGAAAACCTGCCGAACCGTGCGCTGGCCGTCGCGGTGAAGTGCCTGGTGTTTCCGCTCGGTTTGCAGATGCGCCCGCCGCGTGACGATCTGGGCGCTCGCGTTGCGCGGGCGCTGCTCGAGGACCGGCAGGTGCGCCGCGATCTCAGCACCGATGTCTATGTGCCTGCGCCCGATGAACCCGGGCTCGGCGCGCTGGAGGCCGCGCTCGACCTCACGGTGGCTGCGCTGCCGATCGAAACACGGCTGCGTGACCTGGTGCGCGCCGGGCACATCGATCGCGCGCCCTCGCACGAACTCGACGATGCCGCGCTCGCGGTCGGGCTGATCACGCGTGCCGAATACGAGCAGTTGAACGAGGCGCGCGATGCGCGCATGAACGTGGTCGCGGTCGACGAGTTCGACGAGGAGCAGTATCGGCAGTTGCGCTAGGCCTGCGCTGCAGGCTCGAGCGCCACCTCCCTGCGGCGCACACCCCCCGATGTGCATGTTCGCCACACGCTTTGCGGCGTTTTGCGACAGCCTCTGAAGCCCGGTGTGTTCGGCGTTGTGGTGATCGGTCAATTCCTTGTCATGCGACCGTGCCGGCATGCGGTGGCGACTTCCCGGCCTGAACGCTTTGGTCCCCCGATTGAGCGTTTGCAGCATCTGCGGTCTTGCCGTGCTGCATTTATGATCGACGCATAACAGGTTGCCAGCCATTCGTTCGACGTGCTGGCGGCCGCATCACCATCCGGAGCGTGGGAGAACACCAGCGTGCGATGGGGCATGACAATCGACCTGCAGCGCTGCACCGGCTGTTACGGCTGTGTGCTTGCCTGCAAGCAGGAACACAGCACGCCGTCCGGAATCCACTTCCGGCGCATGCTGTTCGAGGAGGTCGGCGAATATCCGACGGCGCGGCGCATCCACGCACCGGTGCAGTGCAACCACTGTGCCGAGCCGCCCTGCGTGCCGGTGTGCCCGACGCGCGCGACCTACCAGCGTGGCGACGGGCTGGTGCTGGTCGACTCCGAGCAGTGCATCGGCTGCGGTTACTGCATGACGGCCTGCCCCTACGAGCACCGGCACTATGTCGATTACGCCGCCGGCCACTTCGACGACTGGGTGACACCGCACGAGGCGCGCGGCGGCGAGGCCGGTCACGACTGGGTGGCCAGGCAGGACACAGTGGTCAAGTGCACTTTCTGCGAGCATCGGCTCGCGCGCGCCGAGGGGACCGCACTGGTGCCGGGCGTGGATCGCGAGGTGACGCCTGCGTGCGTGAATACCTGCCCGTCGGAGGCGATGGTCTTCGGTGACCTGGATGATCCGGACAGCCACGTCAGCCGGTTGATCCGCGAGCGCAGCGGTTTCCCGCTGCTGCCGGAGGCCGGCACCAGGCCGTCGGTGTTCTATCTGCCGGCGGATGTCATGCTGAAAGCCGAGTCATGAACGCGGTGAACACCTGCCGATATGCAGGCACGGGAGGGCGGCGATGACTCGCAGTACCACACAGACAGTCGCTGCTGCTCCCGGATGGACGGCTGCCCCGGGGCAGTACACGCGCTGGGACTGGCGCGCGGCGGCGAACTTCGTTGGTGGCGGCACCGGTGCGGGCATGCTGCTCGCGGCCACCGTGTTCGCGCCGTCGGCTGCCAGCTACCGCGCGCAGGCGGGGCTGGGGCTGGCGATCATCGCTATCGGGCTGCTGTGCATCATGGCGAAGCTGGGCCGCCCGGCGCGGGCGCTGAACATCTTCCGCCACGCGAAGGGCTCGTGGATGACCCGCGAGGGTTTCGCGATGCCGACGCTGTTCGGCTGTGGCGCACTGTCGCTGTGGCAGCCAACGATCGGCGCGATGGCCGTGATCGCGACCCTTTCGGCGCTTGTGTTCCTGTATTGCCAGGCACGCATCCTTAACGATGCCAAAGGGATTCCGGCGTGGTCGGTCACCGAGATCGTGCCGCTGATCATCGTCACCGGGCTGGCGATCATCGCTATCGGGCTGCTGTGCATCATGGCGAAGCTGGGCCGCC
>DAOLKH010000006.1:0-14712 GCA_035331685.1 Pseudomonadales bacterium | reverse complement strand
CGCTCGGCAAGACGATGCGGATGAGTGCCGACGGGGCGCACGGCTATCGCGCGTACTGGGTGCAGGCAGTGCACGGCGCAGCAATGGCCGAAGGGCTTGCGAAGGCGATGCCGTCGACCCTGCGTCCGCCGCTCGGGTACGTGTATCTGAGTGGTCTGCTGCACAACTTCGGCGCGCTGATTCTCGGCGAGCTGTTCAAGCCGCAGATGCAACTGGTATGTCGCTATGCCGACGCCAACCCGCACCTCGGGCACTGGTACGTCGAGCGTTTCCTGCTTGGCGTCACGCGCGAACAGATGGCGGCCCGGCTGATGCGCTTCTGGCATCTGCCGGAAGCGGTATGTGCCGCACTGCGCTTCCAGCACGCGCCGGAACAGGCGGGTGAACACGAGACGGCAGCAAGGGTGCTGCAGGTCGCAACGCGTCTGCTGCGCCAGCACGGCATCGGCAGCGCACCGCTGGAACCGCTGCCGGAGCAGGCCTTCGCGGCACTCGGCATCGATCACGACGCGGCACTGGAAGTCAGCGAGCACATCCGCAGCGCTCGCGAGCAACTCGCTGCAATCGCACGCGATCTTGCGGCCTGAGCTGACTCACACTGCACGCGAGCAGTCCAGTCTCAGGCCAGCAGCGGTGGCAGTTCGAGCTGCAACCGTGCCTTGTGCTCGACTTCGGCACCGCTCAGCGCAAAACCGCGCAGCACACCGTCGGGACTGCGGAATTCGGCGGTGAAGTCCGGCGCCGTTCCGGTGATCGACCACGCACCGTCCACACCGGCTGGCGGTGCTGCAACGACCAGCGGGCAGGCTGGCGTCTTCAGCGTGACCGCCATTCCTGGGTAGCCGACCGGAACCGGGTTGCCCGCAAGCGTTTGCGCCAGACTGCGCGCACACGCCATCAGCGGTGCCACATGGTGCAGGACATGGCCCTCCACCTCGGCACAATCGCCAAGCACATACACCCCACGCACACTGGCCTGCAGCAGCCGGTCGACCACGATGCCACGATTCACTGCAAGGCCTGCGGCGCGCGCCAGCGCAATATGCGGACGCACGCCCACTGCCGACAGCGCCAGGTCGGCTTCCACACGCCCCCCATCGGCCAGCGTGGCGACGATGCCGGCTCCCGATCGCGCCTGGTCTATCGAGTGCGCCACAGTGCCGAAATGGAAGCGGGCACCCCGCGCCTCCAGCGCACGTTGCAGCGCCCGCCCCAGTGGTTCCGGCAGCAGCGTCGCCACGCACCAGCCGAGCGGATCGACGACTTCGGTGCTGATGCCGGCGTTGGCAAGGTCATTGCAGAATTCGCTGCCGATCAGCCCGGCGCCGATCAGCAATACCTTGCGGGCCTTGCCATTGGCGAGCGCGCCACGCCACTTCGCGTAGTCCTGCAGGTTGTTGACGGCGTGCACCTGCGCTGCCGCGTCGCCTGCGAGCGGTGGCTGAATGACTTCTGCGCCCCACGCGATGACCAGCTTTTCCCAGGCTTCGACCGAACCGTCCGCAAGCTGCAGTTCGCGTCGGACCGTATCGATCGCGGTCACGCGCGCATGGGTACGGATCGTCGCGTTCAGCGTCTGCGCCATCGTGTCCGCGTCTGCCGTAGCGAGTTGCTCCGGTTCCAGCGCCCGCGTGAATCCGGTCGACAGCATCGGCTTGGAGTAGGCACGCCCATCGTCGGCGGTGATCAGCAGGAGCGGCGTGCTGGTGTCGAGCTTGCGGAACTCCCGTGCGAAGGAATAGCCCGCCAGCCCGGTACCGATCACGACCAGCCGACGCGGCTGCGGCTGGGCAGCCGGCCTGGTTGCGGTCTCCACGGCGCCGGGCGAGTCGAGCAGCACGAAGTCTTCCTTCGGGGCTCCACACTCCGGGCAAAGAAAATCTTCGGGCACCTGCTCCCACGGCGTGCCCGGTGCAATGCCGTCGTCGGGCCAGCCTTTTTCCTCATCGTAGACCCAGCCGCAAACGATGCATTCCCAACGTGCCATCACTCGACTCCCGCCATGATGCGTTGCCGCGGCGCATGTGCAGCCCGAGGATGTGGGGCTGCGCCTGGCGTCACGGGAATCCGCGCATTGTATGCGCAGCCTGTCCGGCGCCGCCAACGCGGGTGACGGCAATGCCATCCCCGAGCACGTGATCGACAGCCTGGCACAGGTCGACCAACTGCCGTTGCCATAGTGCCCGGCACGGCCCAGGAGAGTGTCGCAAAAGGCTCTCCCGTGTCACATGGTCTGCGTGTGACGACGCCTCGCAGCGTTTTGCGACATCCTCCCAAGTGGCACATCAACAGACAGGAAATCGGCGAACTGTGAACAGTTTCGGATATTTGTCGCAACCGGGTCTTGCTGCCTTGCGAAATGTCCGCGCAACGATTACGTATAAAGCGGATTGCGTGGAGTCCACACCACATGTGCCGGCTGTATGCCCTGCTCGCCAGCGAGCCCACCCGGGTCGGGTGCAGTCTCGCCTGCTCACAGAACAACCTCATGCGCCAGAGTGCCGGTGACGCCGACGGCGTACAGCACGCACACGGCTGGGGCGTGGCCGAGTACACGCATCGAGGCCCGGTGGTCGAGCGCCAGGCCTGGGCAGCCTACGACGGCGAACGGTTTTCGCAGCGGGTGGCACGGATCCGCTCCCGCGCGGTGGTGGCTCATGTACGCCGCGCCACCGTGGGCTCGCTCAGCGTGGACAACACACACCCGTTCCGTCACGGGCGCTTCACGTTCGCACACAACGGTACGCTCCCGGCCTTCGATCGCCTCAAGCCCCGGCTGCTCGCAGCAACCTCGCAGCGGCACCGCAGCGCAATCTGCGGGCAAACCGACAGCGAGCACCTGTTTCACTACCTGCTGTCACGGTGGTCTCGCGAGCGCAGCACCGATTTGCTGGCCACGATTCGTGACGGCATCGCGCAAGTGCTGGACTGGTGTCATGAGCTTGCACCGGGGAGCCCGATCGGTCTCAACGTGCTGCTGACCGACGGCGAGCAGATGGTCGCCTCACGCTACGGTCGCAGCCTCTGGTTCCTGGAGCACGACACGGCAGGCTCCTGCCGCCAATGCGGCCAGTCGCACGTCGAACGTTCATCCTGTGCGGCGTATCGAGCGGTCGAGGTGGCATCGGAGCCGATTACTCCCGGGGATGCCTGGCGCCTGCTGCCCGAAGCCTGCGTGCTTGGTATCGATGCCAGCCTGGCGCTGCGCATCGAGCTGGTGGCACGCAACCACCTGCCCGCTCCTGCACGTCTTGCTGCCGGCTGACTCTCCGGGCAGCACGATCCTGCGGACTTCGACGAGCGTTCACGTGATCCGCGCGTGACGACACGACTCGTAATGTTTTGCGACACTCTCAGCCGACATGCAACCGGATAGAATCAGCCGCGTTTCGCCTCACGGAGACACGCGCATTGCACGCACCGCCACCCGCAGGCATCCACCCCGACGAGCCTGCATGGAAGCCCTGGCGGCGTTTCGATACGCTCGAGCTGCCGCAGCGAACCCGCGGCTGGTTGCTCGACGAAAGCTCGCTGACCGCACGCCTGCAGGCAGCCAGCGGCAACCGTCTGCGCGTGCGTGTGCTGAACCAGCAGTGGCAACGCCCGCGCGTATCGGAACGCCATGCACTCGGCCTGCGCGCGCACGAAGTCGCGCTGGTGAGAGAGGTGGTGCTGGAGTGCGCCGGCGAGCCATGGGTGTTTGCCCGCAGCATCCTGCCGGCAACGACCCTGCGCGGACGGCTTCACCACCTGCGCCGTTTCGGTGAGCGCTCGCTGGGCGCGCTGCTGTTTTCCACCCGCGGACTGCACCGGGCGCCGTTCGAGCTGGCGCGCATCGAAGCCGCTCACCGTGTGCTGCCTGCCGCATTTGCCGGGGCCGCGCCGGTATGGGGCAGGCGTTCGGTGTTCCACGTGCACGGCGCACCGCTGCTGGTTGCGGAGTTCTTCCTGCCGGCCTGCCGACTGCCCTCGCTATAATCCGTGCGCCCCTCACGAATGAGCCGTACATGAACCTGGTCGAGCGCCTGCCGCTGTATCTGCAACTGATCCGTTTCGATCGCCCGATCGGCAGCTTCCTGCTGCTGTGGCCGACGTGGTGGGGGTTGTGGCTGGCCGGCGAAGGCACGCCCTCGGCCGCGAACCTGCTGATCTTCACCGCAGGCGTGTTCCTGATGCGCTCGGCCGGATGCATCGCCAACGATTTCGCCGACCGCGATATCGACGGTGCTGTCGAGCGCACGCGCGAGCGCCCGCTCGCCACCGGCCAGGTGAGCGAGCGCGAGGCCATCGCACTCGCCGCGGTACTGGTGCTCGCCGCATTCGGGCTGGTACTCATGACGAACACCCTCACCGTGCTGCTGTCGGGCGCGGGCCTGGTATTTGCGATCGGCTATCCGTACTTGAAGCGCATTACCCACCTGCCGCAGTTCGGGCTCGGCGTGGCGTTTTCCTGGGGTATCCCGATGGCGTTTGCAGCCGAGCGCGATGCGCTGCCACCGGCACTGTGGGTGCTGTTCGGCGCCGCACTCCTGTGGAGCGTGGTCTACGACACCTTCTATGCCATGGTCGATCGCAACGACGATCTGCATGTCGGCGTGAAGTCGACCGCGATCCTGTTCGGTACGGCAGACCGGTTCGTGATCGCGATACTCCAGGTGTTGGTGCTGCTGCTGTTGTGGCTGGCCGGACGGCAGTTCGGGATGGGCACGCCGTACGCGGTCGCGCTGCTGGTCGGGGCCACGCTGTTCGGCTGGCAGCAGTATCTGGCGCGCAATCGGCAACGCGAGCCGTGCTTTCGCGCATTCCTGAACAACAATCTCTTCGGATTCGTGGTGTTCCTGGGCATTGCTGCGGACTATGTGCTGCGATGAGGCGAGCAATGCGAATCCGGCCTTTGCTCGCGGTGCTGTTTGCCATCGGCCTGCTGATTCCCGGCTGCAGGCTCCAGCAACACGGCGGACCGTCTGCAGCCGCAGAAGTGAGTGAGGCTGAACGCATACGCCTCGGTACAGCCCTGTTCGCGGTACTGCAGCAACGGATCGGTGGCGCCTGGCCGCTGGACCCTGCACTCGGCGCATACGTATCCGGAATCGGCACCACACTGGCGCGTCTCAGCGAGCATCCGGAGTTCCAGTGGGAGTTCGCGCTGCTCGACCAGTCCGCGCCGGGTGCGTGGGCGCTGCCGGGCGGCAAGATCGCCATCACCCGCGGCCTGCTTGCAAGACTGGACGACGAAGCCGAGCTGGCAGCCCTGCTTGCGCTCGCGATCGAACGTTCGCTGCAACCTGCCAGCATTGCCGCGGACTCGCTGCTCACGGGCGCGGCGGGCGAGCTGGTCGCGATCGGTCCCGTACACAGCGGTGCCGCGTGGCAGCAGATAGCACTGCGCACCCATTCGCCTGCAACCGTACCGCAGCCGGTGCCCTCCCATGAGGATTCGGCGATCGACGAGGCGGTGGTGCGTCAGCTCGAGCGCGCCGGCTACGCGCCCCGGGCACTCGCGGACCTGCTGCAACGTCTGGCCATGCTGGCCAACGAAACGGACCGGAGCTACGACAGTTTTGCCGTCCATCACGCGTCGGCAGAGCGTGCCGACGCGCCGCCGCGCAACGCGCAGAAACTCGGCGGCGGGGAGCGGGGTGCCGCACGCTTTCGCGACCGCATCGCACGCCTTCGCCGTGATTCACCGGCATACGCGCACTACGACCGCGGGCTCGACGCGCTGGAATCGGATCGGTATGCCGAGGCCCTGGCAGCAGCCGACGCCGCGCTGCGACTGCAACCGCGCGAAGCGTTGTTCCACGAACTGCAAGCGGTTGCCGCATCGGGACTGCAACGTCCGGCGGCCGCATTCACCGCCCTCAATCGCGCGATCGCACTGAACCCCGGCTTCTTCCGTCCCCACTTGCTGCGCGGACTGCTGCATCTGGTTCGCGGCAACCTCGAGCCTGCCGCCGAGGATCTGCTGGCCGCAAACCGCCTGCTGCCGAGCGTGGAGGCCACACTGGGACTTGCCGAAGTCGCACGCGGGCTCGGCGATGCGGCCACTGCACGCGAGCGTTACTCGCAGGTTGCAGGCGGAGACTCGGCTGCAGCCGGATTCGCGCGCAAACGTATCGCACAATTATCGGGCGAACCGGTGACGCCCTGAGCACGCACGCCACCCTTGCACCGCTTTTTTGAGAAACAGGAATCCTGACCGATGTCACACTGCGACGACTCTCCAGGCCCCAGCGGCGAACTTGCATTGCAGACCATCGCGATGCCGAAGGACACCAATGCCAGCGGCGATATCTTCGGCGGCTGGCTGCTGTCGCAGATGGATCTCGCCGGTTCGGTTGCGGCCGCGAAGATCGCTGCCGGGCGGGTCGCCACCGTCGCCATCGATCGCATGAGTTTCATGGTGCCGGTCAAGGTAGGCGCGCTCGTGAGTTGCTACACACAGGTGATGGCGGTAGGCCGCAGTTCGATCCAGGTGCAGGTCGAAGTATGGTCGCGGCTGACCACTGCCACGGGAGCAGCGCCAACCGTCCACAAGGTGACCGAAGGCACCTTCGTGTTCGTCGCAATCGACGAGGACGGGCGTACCCGGGCACTGCCGGCCAGGTGAACATTCAGCCGAGCGGTTCGAGCCTGGCGTAGGACAGCACCAGCCATTTGGCACCCGCACTGCGAAAATTGACGCTGACGCGGGCGCTCGATCCCTGACCCTCGAAGTCGATCACCACCCCCTCGCCGAAGGTCGGGTGGCGCACGCTCTGGCCCAGCCGCAAGCCACCCGGGACGGGCTCACCGCGACGTGCCACACCCGCTGCGAAGCCACCCGGTGCGGTCACCGGACGCGTCAGGCTCACGCGCGGACGCACTTCGTGCAGCAGCTCCGGCGGAATTTCACGCAGGAAGCGCGACGGCGTGTTGCGGGTTTCCATGCCGTGCAGGCGACGCGACTCGGTGTAGCTCAGATACAGCAACTGCATCGCACGTGTGATGCCTACGTACGCGAGCCTGCGCTCCTCTTCAAGCCGGCCCGGTTCGTCGATCGACATGCGGTGCGGGAACAGGTTCTCCTCCAGCCCGGCGATGAACACCAGCGGGAACTCGAGCCCTTTCGCTGCATGCAGCGTCATCAGTTGCACGCTGTCCTCGTGTTCGTCGGCCTGCGCCTCGCCGGCATCGAGTGAAGCACTGTCCAGAAACTGCTGCAGCACGTTGCCGCGCGGATCGTCGGGGACGAACTGCCGGCACGCGCTGACCAGCTCATCGAGGTTCTCTGCACGCGTCAGACCACGTTCGCCCTTTTCGTTGCGGTGGAAATCGAGCAGTCCGCTCGCGCCGAGCACATGATCGACCAGGGGTGCGAGTTCCAGCTCGCGGGTCTCTTCGGCAAGGCGCTCGATCAATGTGACGAAAGCATCCAGCGCGCTGCGTGCACGCGCCGGGAGCTGCGACAGGACCGTGGTCGCTGCGTACCACAACGATACCCCTTCGCTGCGCGCGCGCGCGCGCAGCAGATCGAGCGTCGCAGCTCCGATGCCGCGTGGCGGCGTGTTCACGACCCGCTCGAAAGCCGCGTCGTCGTCACGGTTGCCGAGCAGGCGCAGGTAGGCGAGCGCGTTGCGGATCTCGAGCCGCTCGTAGAAGCGCTGGCCCCCGTAGACCCGATACGGAATCGCGCTGCGCAACAACGCCTCTTCCAGCACCCGCGACTGTGCGTTCGAGCGGTAGAGCACCGCGACGTCGGCGCGCGCGTGCCCGTTGGCAATCCAGTCACGGATGCGGTCGACGATGAAGCGGGCCTCGTCCTGTTCGTTGAACGCGGCGTACAGCGTGATCGGCGAACCTTTCTCCCCACTCGTCCACAACTGCTTGCCGAAGCGGCCACGGTTGTGCGCGATCACCGCATTGGCAGCGTCGAGAATCACGCCGGTCGAGCGGTAGTTCTGCTCCAGGCGCACGATGTGTGTGCCGGGAAAGTCCCGCTCGAAACGGTGGATATTTTCGATTTTCGCACCCCGCCAGCCGTAGATCGACTGGTCGTCGTCGCCGACCACGGTAAGACGTGCAGTCTCCCCGGCCAGCACGCGCAACCACGCGTACTGGATCGTATTGGTGTCCTGGAACTCGTCGACCAGGATATGACGGAAGCGTTCGCGATAATGGTGGAGCAGGGTCGCGTCCTTCAGCCACAGCTCGTGCGAACGCAACAGCAACTCCGCAAAATCGACCAGGCCGCCGCGCGCGCAGGCGGTCTCGTAGGCACGGTAGACAGTCAGCATCGTCGTATGGAAACGATCGGAGCCGTAGTCGTCGATGTGCGCCGCGCGTCGCCCTTCATCCTTGTTTGTGTTGATCCAGCCCTGTGCCTGGCGCGGCGGATAACGATCCTCATCGATTCCGAGATCCCGGTAGGCTCGCTTCACCACGCGCAACTGATCGTCGGAGTCGAGAATCTGGAAATTCTGCGGCAGGCCGGCCTCGCTCCAGTGCGCCTTCAGGAAGCGGTGCGCCAGGCCGTGGAAGGTGCCAACCCACATGCCACGGCTCGAAAGCGTCGTCATTTCCTCGATCCGTGCCCGCATCTCGCGCGCGGCCTTGTTCGTGAACGTCACCGCCATCAACCCGTAAGCGGAGAGGCCTTCGTGGTAGATCAGCCACGCGATACGGTGCACCAGCACGCGCGTCTTGCCGCTGCCGGCGCCGGCGAGGACCAGCAGATTCGCGTCGGCGGCAGCAGTGACCGCCTCACGCTGGGAGGGATTGAGTCCGTCGAGGATGTCTTCCGGGTGCATGGGGCGATTCTACCCGGTTGAGGGCCATGCCGTTGCCGCAATGCGGCTCCGCCCGGATCAGACACCGCTTTTGTTATGCTTGCGGCCCGCGCGCATCGGCGCAGTCACGCCATGACGCAACACGTGCTCCGGGCATGGCACAAACAAGGAGAACCATGATGAACCATCCAGGCCGCTTTCTCTGTGCGGTGACCCTGGCACTGGCCGCCGTTGGCATCACTCATGCCGGCACGCCGGCCCCGGAAGGCGCCCGTGTCTATTTCATCGAACCGACCGATGGCGCCACGGTGAAAAACCCGGTGACCGTGCGTTTCGGCCTGCACGGCATGGGTGTGGCGCCAGCCGGGGTAGAGCGACCGGAGACCGGACATCATCATCTGCTGATCGACCTGGACGCTCTGCCGCCGCTCGACCAGCCGATCCCTGCCGACGCGCAGCACCGCCATTTCGGCGGCGGACAGACCGAAACGACGCTGGAACTCCCACCCGGTCGACACACGTTGCAGTTGCTGCTCGGCGACGCTCAGCACATCCAGCACCAACGTCCGGTTGCATCGGAACGGATCACGATCACCGTCGAATGAGGCACGAGGCCACACGACCACGATGAGTACATTGCTCAGCATCGAGCGGGCCGGGCTGGCCTACGGGCTTCACCCCCTGCTCGATGAGGCCACGCTGACCGTAACGCGTGGGGAACGCATCGGGCTGATCGGGCGCAACGGCACCGGCAAATCCTCGCTGCTCGGCGTGATCGCAGGCCGGATCGCGCTCGACGATGGGGTGGCGCGCGTCGGCGACGGACTGCGGGTGATCCTGGTCGAGCAGGAGCCGGAACTCGCACCCGGCCCGACGCTGCTCGCCAGCCTGCTCGCACGCGCCACGGAACAGGTCGGATTCGACGACAGTGAGCACTGGCGCTTCGAGGCACGGCTGCGGGAGTTCCTGCAGCGCTTCGGACTCGACGCCGAGGGCGGCACGCAACGGCTCTCGGGTGGTGAGCGCAAACGCGCGGCGCTCGCACTCGCGCTGGCGCTCGCGCCGGATCTGCTGCTGCTCGACGAACCCACCAACCATCTCGATATCGACGGCATCACGCTGCTCGAGGAATTGCTGCTGCGCGTGTCGGCGGCGATCGTGATCACGCACGATCGCGCCTTTCTGGACCGCTTCGCGACCCGGATCGTCGAGCTCGACCGCGGGCTGCTGCGCTCGTATCCGGGCAATTTCGCGGTCTACGAGTCGCGCAAGGCAGAACAGCTCGCCGCCGAACAGCTTGCCGCACGCAAGTTCGACACATTCTGGGCGCAGGAAGAAGCGTGGATCCGTCAGGGAATCAAGGCCCGACGCACCCGCGACGAAGGCCGCGTGCGGCGGCTGGAACGGCTGCGCGCCGAGCGTGCCGAGCGCCGCGAGCGCATCGGCAAGGTGCGCCTGCAGCTCGATGCCGGCGCGCGCTCCGGCAAGCTGGTCGCCGAACTCGAGCACGTCGACAAACAGTTCGGCGGGCGTTATGTGGTACGCGATCTGTCGCTGCGCATACTGCGCGGAGACCGCATAGGCCTGATCGGCCCGAACGGTGCCGGCAAGAGCACGCTGATTCGCCTGATCCTCGGGCAGCTCGCGCCTGATGCCGGAACGGTTCGGCTTGGCAGCGGCCTCGAGGTGGCCTATTTCGACCAGATGCGCGCACAGCTCGATGCACACAAGACGCTGATCGAGACGATCAGCCCCGGTTCGGAGTGGGTCGAGATCGGCGGCCAGCGACGCCATGTGATCAGCTATCTGGCCGATTTCCTGTTTCCTTCCCAGCGTGCGAACTCACCGGTCGGCACGCTGTCGGGCGGTGAGCGCAACCGCCTGCTGCTCGCTCGCCTGTTCGCACGACCTGCGAATCTGCTGGTCCTCGACGAGCCGACCAACGACCTCGACATCGAATCACTGGAGCTGCTGGAAACGACGCTGCAAGGCTACGACGGCACGCTGCTGCTGGTAACGCACGACCGCGTGTTTCTGGACAACGTGGTTACGCAAACGCTGGTCGCGGAGGGCGAGGGGCACTGGCAGGAGTACGCGGGCGGCTACAGCGACTGGCTGCTGCAACGTCCACAGAAGGAGACGACAAGCCTCGAGCGCACAACGAGCGCGACACCTGTGCGTACCACCGAACGCCCACAGGCAAGCACCCGCAAGCTCGGTTTTCGCGAGCAGCGCGAGCTCGCGGAACTGCCGGCACGGATCGAGGCGCTGGAACAGGAGCAGGCCGGGCTGCTGGCCGGCATGGCAAACGCGCCGGCAAACGAACTGCACGCCGCATCACTGCGCGCAGCGGCGATCGGCGAGGAGCTCGAAGCGGCCTTCGCTCGCTGGAGCGAACTCGAGGAACGCGCAAATACTGGCTGAGCGAAATGCAACGCCTCCCGCAACCGAAGGCAACAGCCGGGCTGCGGGTCCAAAGAGAGGAGACCCGACGATGGACGTGGTACTGAGCGAGCAACGCGGCTCGTGCACCGTGCTCACCCTGAACCGGCCGCAACTGCTGAACACCATCAGCAATCCGATGCTCGACCTGCTGGAGACGGCTCTGGACGCGGAGCGAGGCAGCGACAGTCGTGCGCTGGTCCTCACCGGTGCCGGACGCGCATTCTGCGCAGGGAGTGATCTGAGCGAAGCGCACGCCGACCCGCAGTTGCGCATCCAGCGCGTGCACACGCTGATCGTCCGTCTGCGTGAATTCCCGAAGCCGGTCATCGCTGCAATCAACGGACTTGCCCTCGGTGGAGGGCTCGAACTTGCCCTCGCGTGCACATTCCGCGTGGCGCGCCGTGGCGCGAAACTGGGTCTGCCCGAAATCAAGCTGGGGCTGTTGCCGGCTTATGGTGGCACCCAACTGCTGCCGCGGCTGGTCGGCGAGAACCGGGCGCTGGAGATGATGCTCGGCGGCGAACCCGTGGACGGTGCAACCGCTGGCACGATCGGACTGGTGAACCGGGTATGCGAGGACAGCGATGAGGTGGTCGCGGTCGCGACGGAATTTGCTGCGATGATTACCCGCCACAGCCTGGTGCCGCAGCGTGCCATCCTGCGCGCGGTACGCGAGGGCGGATCGCTGCCACTCGATGCGGCACTCGCTCTCGAGCGCACGCTGGTGAAGGAAGTCGCCGGCAGCGCCGATACGCTGGAAGGCGTACAGGCTTTCCTCGAAAAGCGGCCACCGCGCTGGCAGGATCGCTGAAACCACCGAGCCAGGCCGGGCTACGACTGCGGTGCGCAGGCGTGCTCCGCAGCGAGAAAGCCGAACACCATCGCGGGGCCGATCGTACCGCCGGCACCGGGGTAGGTTTCGCCCATCACCGACGCCGAGCTGTTGCCCGCCGCGTACAGGCCCGGGATCGCCTGTCCCGAGACATCAAGCGCCCGCGCGTGGGGATCGGTAACGATCCCGCCCTTGGTTCCCAGGTCTCCGGGGTACACCTTGACCGCGTAGAACGGCGGGCGTTCGAGCGGCGCAAGGCAGGGGTTAGGCTTCACTGCCACATCGCTGTAGTAGCGATCGTGGAGCGTATCGCCGCGCCCAAAGTCCTCGTCGCGACCGCTGCGCGCAAAACCGTTGAATCGCGCGACGCTGGCTGCAAGGCCTTCGGCGTCGATTCCGATCGCGCGTGCAAGTTCCGGCAACGAATCGGCGCGGGTCAGAAAGCCGTCTTGGATTGACGCAGGCAGCGCCGCGTCGGGCTGGATCGAACCCGGGCGCACCGGACCCACCGGGTAACGGTGGCGAAAGGTGGCATCGAAGACCAGGTGCGCGGGAATCGCCGCAGTGCCACTGTGGTGTGCGCTGTACATGCCCTTGACGAAATCGTTGTACGGCGAGGACTCATTGACGAAGCGACGGCCCGCGGCATCGACGATGATAGAACCCGGCAGGCCCTTTTCCATCACGATCACGCGCGGAGTCGCTTCGCCCGCGACCATGAACACCGGACACCACCACGCCTGGTCCATCAGATCGAGCGCCGCGCCGGCCTGTTCCGCAATCCGGATCGCATCACCCTCGTTGTCGGGACACCCCGCCGCCCAATCGGCACCGATCGGCATCTGCTGGTAGCGCTGGCGCATCGCTGCGTTCTTCTCGAATCCACCGGCAGCCAGCAGCACGCCTTGCCGGGCCCGTACGCGCATGCTGCGTCCGGCATGGTCGATCAGCGCACCGGTGACGACCCCGTTTTCGAGTACCAGCTCGCGCAGCGGCGAATCCAGCCACAGCGGCACCTGACGATCCAGCAGCGAGAGGCGCAGACGCGCGATCAGCGCAGCGCCCAGCGTGTAGTTGGTGTTGCCGGCGCCGCTGAGGCGAGCACGCAGGTTCAGGTAATAGGCGGCGGCATGCCGGGCGACCAGCAGCAGGCGTGGCAGTCCGCCACGCAGCATCGTCGGAATCTCGGCGGCCTTCATGCTCAGGAACGGCAACGGACGACGATGCTCGAAGCCGAGGCGCTGCTGCGTGCGCTCGGCGCCGAGACGCAAGGCATCGAATTCTGTCGGCTCGATGGTGCGCGCCCCGGGTTTGCCGCCCGGCGCCTCGGCGTAGTAATCACAGTAGGTCGGAACCGCTTCGAACACGACGTGGCTGTGGATTGCCAGGTACTCGACCATCCGCGATGCCGCGTCCACGTAGGCTGTGAGCCGTGCAGTCGGTACGCGACCAGCGGTGATGTGTTCCAGATAACGCAATCCCTCGGCGTGCGAATCCGGGACTCCGAACCCGGCCATGCCGGCGTTCGCAGGCACCCAGATCGCACCGCCGGACATTGCGGTGGAGCCGCCAAAGCGCGACGATTTCTCGACCACCAGGACGCGCGCGCCCAGATCGACCGCCCGCAGCGCGGAAGTCATTCCAGCCGCTCCCGAACCGACGACCAGCCAGTCGACCTCTTTGTCCCACGTCATCAGCTCGCTCCGCCGTGCACCGGCCCCGTTCAGTGTGCGCCGGAGTATAGGGCTGCGCCGACCGGCCCGCCGCGCTGCTTCATTACTGGCGGATTACAGAGGGTGACGATTCCGCCTGCACATGCGGGCGCGGGCTGGTGTAACCTCGGCGGCACTGCGCGGCGGGCGTCAACCGATCCTGCCGCTGCACGTTTCCGTCAACGAATCGAACGCGGTGCCGACGCGCGTTGCCTTGCTGCAGGAGAGCGATGCGCCAGAGTGAGGACAGCAGCGCCGACGACGCGACGGGAGCAGTGAGCGATCTGGCGACGTTCCTGCGTTCGGTCGAGCGCCGCGGTTTCCTGATGGCACGCCTGGCGCTGGGCAATGAGGACGATGCACTCGATGCACTGCAGGACACGATGCTGCGGCTGGTGCAGCGTTATGCCGGCCGACCGCCCGCTGAGTGGCGGCCGCTGTTCTATCGCATGCTCCACAACCGCATCACCGACACACGGCGCCGACGCACGATTCGTGCGCGCCTGTTTGGCTGGATGGAGCGCAACCGGGACGAGGATGCGGACGAGCCGTTGGCACAGATCGCCGACCCTGCGGTCACCGATCCCGTGAGGCTGATCGGTAGTGAAGAAGCGGCGGGCGCACTGATGGAAGCAGTGGCAGCCCTGCCGGCACGCCAGCGCGAAGCGTTCATGCTGCGTTGCTGGGAGGGGCTGTCGACGGCGGAGACGGCCGCAGCGATGGGTTGCAGCGAAGGCAGTGTAAAGACACATTATTCGCGGGCGTTGCATGCCCTGCAGGAGCAACTCGAGGAGCACCACTGATGAACGGAGTGGAAGGCGGGTGGCGCGAGATCCTGCGCCGACAGGAAAGCCGGTTGGACACGAGGCTGCTCGAACGTATCGGCAGCGCGCGCCAACGCGCACTGGCGGCGGCGCGCCTGCCGTGGTGGCGGCTCCACGCGCCGGCCCTCGGC
>DAOLKH010000005.1:0-14830 GCA_035331685.1 Pseudomonadales bacterium | reverse complement strand
CCGTGAAGCCGGCCGCAGAGGCCACACGCAGTGGCATCGTCGGCATTCTTGCAACCGCGAGCACCCTGCAGAGTGTGCGTTACGAGGAACTGTTGCGGCGTTTCGGGCAGTTCACGCGCGTGCTCGCACAGCCGGCCAGCGGGCTGGTCGAATGCGTGGAGGCGGGCGATCTGGACGGACCGCACACACGCGCGCTGCTTGCGCGCTACCTTTGGCCGCTGCTGGAGGCGGGTGCCGACACGATCGTTCTTGGCTGTACGCATTATCCGTTCCTGTTGCCGGCGATTCGTGACTTCGTCGGTTCCGATGTACGGATCATCGATCCGGGTGATGCCGTTGCGCGTCGGGTCGAGGACGTGCTCGGTGGCGATACCGGTGGCAGCGGAACGCTGTGCTGTTTCAGTAGCGGAGACGTAGTCCAGCAGCAGGCATCGATGAGTCGCCTGCTCGGCGAAGCCGTCGTCGTGCTGCCGCTGCCGGAGTATCCGGGGATGCATCGGCGCGAAGCGTCGAGCGGCTGAACACGTATCCGGCACGCCATTCGGGACGGGTCGGAATTTTGGCTGATTGCAGCGAGGTGAACATGTCATTCCGTCCGCGCCGTTCGGCGCTCTACATGCCGGGTTCGAATCAGCGTGCGCTTGCGAAAGCGCGTGAATTGCCAGCCGACGTCTTGATCCTCGACCTCGAGGACGCGGTGGCGCCAGTGGCGAAGGAGTCGGCACGCACGCAGATCGCAGCCGCACTCGCCGAAGGCGGTTATGGCGCGCGCGAGCTGCTGGTGCGCGTGAACGGGCTGGATACGCCGTGGGGTGCCGACGATCTGCGTGCGTTTGCACGCGCTGGTGCCGACGGCATCGTGCTGCCCAAGGTATCGGCGGCCGGCGATGTGCTGCAGGTGGTGCACCTGCTCGAAGCAGCGGGTGCCGATGGGAGGCTGCGGCTGTGGTGCATGGCCGAGACGGCGCGCGGCATCCTTGCAATCGATGCGATCGCCGGTGCGCACCCCCGCGTGGCGGGAATCCTGATGGGTACGTCGGATCTCGCGCGGGAGCTGCGCGTGCCGCATACGCCGCAGCGACTGGGTTTCCTGTCCGCACTCGGGCAGTGCGTGCTGGCCGCACGCGCGCATGGACTCGATATCCTCGACGGCGTGCACCTCGGCCTGCACGACGACGCCGGGCTGCAGGCCGCGTGTGTGCAGGGACGGGAGCTCGGCTTCGACGGCAAGACCTTGATCCATCCGGCGCAGCTCGCGGCAGCGAACGGGGTATTTGCGCCGACGAACGATGAGATCGCGGCGGCGCACGAGATCATTGCCGCATGGCGCGAGGCACAGTCACGCGGCAGTGCGGTGGCGGTGGTGAAGGGTCGCCTGGTCGAGAACCTCCACGTTGCAGAAGCCGAGCGCCTGCTTGCCGTTGCCGAGGCCGTGGAACGCATGGGCTGGTGACCGCGGGCACGGCCGGCGTCGTCCGTAGGTCGGCATTCATGCCGACGGGAATGTCGGATTGAAATCCGACCTACGCCTCATTCCGCCTACCCGCAGGTCGGCATTCATGCCGACAGATGTTCGTGGGTCGGCATTTATGCCGACGATGCGGACGATGGTGGCGAAACTTCGTCGGGTCGAACCCCCGTCGGGTTGAAACCCGACCTACGGCGGATGTCTGTGCACATCCACAACAACTTCTGGTCGCTTCTGTAATGGCAACGGGTGGATTGCGCGCGCACCATCTACCGCGGCTGCAGGTGGGTGCTCATCCGCCTGCGACAACCGGAGCAGGAGAGGCTGATGAGTGTCAGAGGAGTCAACCGGATCATCGTGGCAGTGCGGGATATCGACGCCGCCAGGCGTTATTACCATAACCTGCTGGGTGCCGAGTTTCGCGATGCGAGCTGGACTGGGGCGCCGTTCGGCATCGCCGTTGCCATTGCCTGGAACGTAGGCATCGAGCTGTGCGCCCCGTTGCCCGGGCGCGAGCACGACAGCGCGGTGTCGGGCTTTCTGGCGCAGCACGGCGAGGGAGTCGTGAGCGTCTACTTCGACACGGACGATGCCGAGCTGGCGCTCGAGCGGGCAACCGCCTGCGGCGTCGCCTGTCAGCACGTGCTGGATTACAGCCAGGCGGAGATCGATGCACATCTGGGCGGACTGTTCCGCCGGTATCAGGAGTTCACGCTCGGCACCGCGGCACAGTGCGGATTCGGGGTGTCACTGGCGCGCATCGAGTCCAAGGCATCGACAGGCTGATCGCCTTGCGGCTACCGTGAGTGCATTCCAGGCGCGCAGGTATGCGGAACATGGCGACGGATTCGAGTCGTGGGGAGTGGATCGATGCCTCGCAATGGCAGTGCTTCTTGGGCCGACGTTACCCCGGGGTGACGACCACGGTTGATCTTGCTGCCAGGCCGTTCCGGGCCCGTTATCACAGCTGGTCGCTAGCGGATATCGAGTTCGCCGAGATCCGTTCTGGCTCGGCCCAGCGAATAGTGGTTGCGCAGCCGAGTCCGCAGGCACCTGAGTCGTGGTACCTGCCGTTGCAGCTGCGCGGCGGGTTCCGCGTGGGGCAATGCGACCAGGAGTTGTGTGCGCAGGCGGGCCAGGTGGTGATCCTGGACAGTGAGATGCCGCATTGGCGCAGTCTCGAGCCCGGTTCCTGGCTGATCAACGTGCGCATACCCAAACGGTTGCTGGGACACCACCTGGGAGATCCGGGCATGCGCTTCGCCGCCCCGATATGCACCGACTGCGGGCAGGCACGCATCGTCAGGGACTTCATCGTGTCGGTCTGGCGACAGCGCAATGTGATCACCGATACCCAGCGTGCCGGGCTGGTCGATGTGCTGCTGAAGCTGACCAGCGGGCTTGTGCCCGACACCGCCGAGGGTGTCGACACGACCCTGCGGCGCAGGGAGCTGCGCCGGCTGCGTCTGCTCGACTGCATCGAGTCACATCTTGCCGATCCACGACTCGACGTCGCCTTCGTGGCTGCCGCCTGCGGGATGTCGGTGCGCTATGTACACCGGCTGATGAGTGCCTCGGGACGCAGTTTTGCGCAGCATGTGCGCGCTGCGCGCCTGCAGCGCGCGCGTTGGGCGCTGGAGCGCGATCCAGCTGGTTGCCGGGCGATCACCGCGATCGCGCTGGATTGCGGCTTTGCCGATCCTGCCTATTTCAGTAGTGTATTCCGCCGCCGGTACGGCATGACGCCGAGTGAGTGGCGGCGCCAGCACGCCGGACAACCGCCAGGGCCGTAGATCGGCATTCATGCCGACGGGAATGTCGGATTGAAATCCGACCTACGCCTCATTCCGCCTACCCGCAGGTCGGCATTCATGCCGACGATGGGAGTGTCGGGTTGAAACCCGACCTACATGGCGACCAGAACATCGCATGTGGATTCGGCGAGCAGGTGCAGTGTGACGCTGCCAAGCAACAGGTTCTCGGCAAAATTCTTGCCGTGTTTGCCAACCACTACCAGATCGGCGCCGATCGTCCGGGACCATTCGTGCAGTCCGGTCGGAATGTGTCCCGTACAGCTTACCGTTGCGTGCACTCGCGCGGGATCGACGCCGGAGGCAGCAATGAATGCACGCATCTCCGCGGACGCTTCGGCTTGCGCGCTGCGGCGGTATTCCTCGATGCGTTCCGCGTCCAGTCCCGCAAAGTGCAGCATTCCCTCGAACGGTACGTCGAACATGTGCCGGAGGTGGATCGTCGCTTCCGGTGCAATCGTGCACGCCAGCGTGAACGCGCGTTGCGCGTGGGGAGAAAAATCGGTGGCGACGAGCACCTTGCGATAGTTCTCGGGTGCATCGCGGCGTACTACCAGCAGTGGGGTGCGTGTCTGGCGCAGCAGATGCTCCGCGGTGGTTCCGATCGCGAAGTCGCGTACCGGATGGCGGCCACGGGCGCCAAGTGCGAGCACGTCAGCCCGGGATGCTTCCTCGCGCACGATCTGATCGATGCTGCCGATCCGCACGCAGGTGTCGAACTCGACATCGCTGCGTGCTGCGATCGAACGCGCTTCGTCGAGCAACTGCTCCCGGGTTTGGGACAGCAGCTTTTCTTCACGTTCTGCCGGCAGATCGAGCAGGCGGCGCACGGTGTCGACCCACGATTGCTGGATAACGTGCAGGAGCCGACCGTGCGTGAACACGCCTTGTGCGCAAAGACGCGCGGCGCGTTCGGTGGCGCGCTGTGCATCCGTCGAGAAATCGGTGGCAACGAGAATCGTCGATGCGGTCATAGTCTTTCCTCTGCATGGCGCAATTCGACGGGTGAGCCGAACAGCACGAGCGCGTCGCCGGCCTGCAGCCGCGTTTGCGGCGACGGGTCGATGATGCGAATACCGTCTCTGACGAATGCGTTTACCGTGGCGCCGCCGAAATCGACCGCCCCGAGCAACTGACCCGTGGCCGCGCCGCCATCGATGATCACCACCGTATGCAATCGTTCGCCAGCGTCCGCATCGATTCCTTCCGCTTCCAGGCTCGAGGGGAATACTCCGCGCAGCAGGCGGTAGCGGGAGTTGTATTGTTCGATCATGCGTCGGGCCAGCCTGGACCTGGACACGCCGAGCAGCGCCAGCGCATGTATCCCGATCATCAGGCTGGCTTCCTGTGTCTCGGCGACGATTTCCGTCGCGCCGGCAGCGCGCAGCTCTGTCGAATCCACTTCGTCGCGGGTGCGTACCATGATGGGCAACGCAGGCCGCAGGGCGCGCGCCTGGTGCAGGATGTGGAGCACAGTAGGCAGCTCTTCCGGTGTGATCACGAGCAAGCGTGCGGTTTCAATGCCGGCAGCAAGCAGGATGTCACGCTCGGCAGCATCGCCGTAGAAGACGGGTTCTCCGGCAGTATGCGCCTCGCGTGTGCGCCCGGGATCGAGATCGAGTGCGACGAAGTCGATGTGCTCTTCCTCGAGCAGGTGTGCCACACCCTGTCCGATGCGGCCATAGCCACAGACGATGACGTGATCGCCTGCGGGCGTCGGCACGTCGACGATCCTGCGTCCGGGAGCTGCGGCATCCTTCTCGGCAGCAGCGGGCACCAGCAACCGGGCGATCGCGTGGTTGTGACGGATCAGCAGGGGCGCCAACATGATCGAAAACAGTACGGATGCCAGCGTGATCTGTGCCGGAAGCGTTTCTATTGCCCTGTCGTCCAGCGCGATCGCGAGCAGTGCGAAGCCGAATTCGCCACCCGTTGCGAGCAGCAAACCCGTGCGCCACGCCTCCAGCCATCCGCTGCCTGCGACACGCACGATTCCAGCGACCAGAATCGTCTTCACCGCGAGCAGTATCAGCGCGCCGAGCAGTGCGAGATGCCAGATTCCACTGAGCGAGAACGGATCGAAGATCATTCCGACGCCGACGAAGAACAGCCCGAGCAGTACATCGCGGAACGGACGCACGGTGGACTCGACCTGGTGGCGGAACTCGGTTTCACCGAGCATCATTCCGGCAAGGAAAGCGCCGAAGGCTGTCGACAATCCGAAGGCATTCGTGGTCCATGCCGCTGCGAGTGATACCAGCAGCACGGTCAGCGTGAATACTTCCGCCGAACGCTGTTCCGCGACAGCGTGGAAAAGAGGGCGCAACAACCAGCGACCCACCACGAAGATCAGTGTGAACGCGACAGTCGCCTTCGCCAGCGCGAGGCCCAGGGCACCGCCAAAGGCGACGAGCCCCGCGCTGCCGGCCAGTACCGGCAGCACGACGACCAGCGGCACCGCGGTGACGTCCTGGAACACGGACATTGCAACCCCGAGCCGTGCGTAGCGCGCGTGTTCTTCACCCTGCTCGGCGAGCTGTCGGCTGATTACCGTCGTCGAGGACTGGGCGAACACCGCACCGACCACGAATGCGCCGGCTGCAGGCAGACCGAACAGCCATGCACCGGCGCCGATCACGGCGGTGGTGAGCGCGACCTGCGCGGTTCCCGGGCCAAGCACCTGATGGCGCAACGCGTAGATCTGTGGCATCGAGAAGTTCAGGCCGATCGTGAACAGCAGGAACACGATGCCGAATTCCGCAAGCATGCGGATCGGCGCCACGTCGAGCACAGGGCCGGGAGTGTGCTCGCCGAAAAGGATGCCGACCAGCAGATAGGCCAGACTGGACGGAATGTTCAGGCGCCGGAACGTGAGCACCGCCACCACTGCGGCGCCAAGCAGCAGCAGCGTGGGTGCAAAGAAACCTTCGATCGTCATGCCGGGGAAAAATGCCGCACCCGCGCGTTGTGGCGGGTGCTCCCGCCTTCAGCTGCGGTGCATCGCGCCACTGGCGCTGGAGTTGCGAATGTCGGCGTCGATCAGGTTCGATGCAATCTCCGGTGGAATACCCATCACAATTCCTGTCCGCTTGATGTCAGCGTCGAAACTAACCCACGCAGCGCAGATAGCGCAAGGCGGACGCAAGCAGGCGCGCGCAAGCGGTCACGATTCTGCCGAACCCGATGCATCGCGGTCGAGCACGGCGCTGAGCACCGACTGGCGCCGCAGCTTCCGGTAGCTTTCGGGGCTCAGCACGGCGCGCCACAGCGCGTAGATCTGTTCGCTGTCGCTGATGCCCGTCTTGCACCAGGTGGCGAAGTGCTCGCAGTTGTGCAGCATGATGTCGAAGCGTGATTCACCAAGCCGGCTGCGTGCACGCGACACCACGGCAGCCGGCGAAAATGATCGTTGTGATTCCTTGCCGCGCAGGATCTCGGCGAGCTGTACGTGCAGTCGCCGCGGCAGGCTCTTGGCGTCGCGCAGGCGTGCAAAGAACTCGGCGTAGTCGCGCACCAGGACCTCGTCGCCGCGGGCGAAGGCTTCGATGGTGGCGTGCCGCACGCTGCGCGGCGAGTACCAGTGCTCTCCACTGTAATGAATTACCGTGCCGTCACCGCAGTCGATGCCATGGTGGGCGTAAAGCCCGCCGGCCCTTTGCACGTAGATGTGATCGCCTTTTGCCACGCTGTGTTCCCTTGTGTCCGCGTTGATCAGCGCAGCCGCACCTTTGCCGTGCGTGCCACGGATTTTACGGCACGTTGCAGCGCAGCGCAGAACGGTGCGGCATCCGCGACGATGTCGGTGTCTACCGTGATGCCCCAGAACATCGTGCCGTTGTAGCTCATCACACCGATTCCGAGGCCCATCTCTTCGAGCATCGGTACGACCGGATAGTTCTCGAGCATTTGCGCGCCCATCTGGTAAAGCGCCATCTGCGGTCCCGGGATGTTCGTGATCATGGTGTTGTGCGGACCGGAAGCGTTGCGAACCGCCAGCGACAGAAGGCCGGGCGTGTACTGGAGGAAGGACTGGATTGCCTTTACACCGAGCGCCTTGTCGGACTTCTTGAGTTCTTCGGTGACGTCGTGGATGTGTTTCATCTGCAGGCGTGGATCTTCTTCTTCCAGCGGCAGTTCGATCAGCCAGTTCATGATCTGGTTGCCCACTTCGCCGCGCTGGCGCTCCGACCAGATGCTGACCGGAACCAGTGCGCGGAAAGGCACCTCGCCGGGAGTGCTGCCGAGTTGCAGGAAAAAGTCGCGGAACGCCGTGCTTACCACGGTCAGTACGGCATCGTTGATGCTTCCTCCGAGCGATTTTCCGATCGCTTTCATCGTTGTCACCGGTGTCATCATCCAGTCGACTGCGCGATGCGGTCCGTTGTGACCGTTGATCGGTGATGCACTGCGCTCCATTCCTGATTCGCTGAAGGTCTCGCTGATGCCGCGAACGCGTCGTGCAAGTTCACCACTCAGATCGTCGTGTGCCGCCAGTTCGCGCAGTCCTTCTGCGAGGCGCAGCGGTGCCTTGAGTTGCTCCATTCGCAATTCGCGTTCCAGTTGCGCCGGTGTCGGCGCGGGGCGCGCTGCATAGGGTTGGCTGCGATGACGGCGTGTCTTGCGGTCTGGCGACAGCAACAGTTGCGTGATATCGGCTCCCGACATGCCGTCGATCATGCAGTGGTGCAGCTTCGATACGGTGGCGAAGCGGCCCCCGCTGAGTCCCTCGACAACCCATGTTTCCCACAGAGGGCGAGCGCGGTCGAGCGGCTGCGACGCGATGCGTCCGGCGAGCGCCTTGAGCTGTGCAGCGCCACCGGGGCGCGGCAGTGCGGTGTGGCGCATGTGATAGTTGATGTCGAAATGCGGATCATCGACCCAGACCGGCGGCAGCGACTCATCCGGCAACTCCACCTGCTCGCGCCCCAGCAGTCCGGAGCGGTGCCGGCGTCTGCGCCACATGAGCTTCTGGCGATAGCGTGGCACCTTGTCGAGCAGACTCTCGGTGTGGTCGCGAATCGCAGCGAAGTCTATTCCGCCGCCAGGTCTGGCCAGCGGACCGGCCTCGAATATGGTCACGCCGACCACGCTCATATGGCGTTCGCGCGTTTCCTGAACCAGGAAAGAGAAATCGATAGGGGTCAGGCGTTCGAAATGGTAGTCGCTCATGGCGCAATCCTGTTGTGCTTGTTGCGGCAGTATCCTGCGGACCATCGCACTTGGAAAGATGTCGGTGATCGGCGCCAGTGAAGCGATCCGTTCGGGTGCCGCCGGGCTGCGGATTGCCCTATGCTACGCGGCAGGCCGGTGTTGCAGAGGAATGATGCGATGAGTGGCAGTCTGGCGATTCGACCGTATACGCGCGGTCTGCACGATCTCGGCAATGGCGCCTGGGCCTGGTTGCAGCCCGATGGCAGTTGGGGCTGGAGCAACGCCGGCCTGGTGGTCGACGGTGAACACACGCTGCTGGTCGATACACTGTTCGATCTGCGGTTGACCGGCGAAATGCTCGCCGCGATGCGCCGTGCGGTTCCGGCGTCGCGGCGGGTGGGAACGGTCGTGAACACACACGCCAACGGTGATCACTGCAACGGCAACTGTCTGTTGCCCGAGGCAGAGATCGTGGCTTCTGCGGCTGCAGCCGAAGAAATGGTGCACGAAGTGCCGCAGGTGATGCTCGATTTTCGCAAGGCGGCGCCCGCGCTCGGCGAGATGGGGGAATTCTTCCTGCAGTGCTTCGGGGCGTTCGAGTTCGAGGGCATCACGCAGCGCTTGCCCACGCGTACCTTCAGCGGGGCGCTCGAGCTGCAAGTGGGCGACAAGCGCGTGGAGCTGGCACAGGTCGGACCGGCACACACGCGTGGCGACGTGCTGGTGCACGTTCCCGCAGATTCCGCGGTCTACAGCGGCGATATCCTGTTCATCGAGGGCCATCCGATCATGTGGGTCGGTCCGGTACGCAACTGGATTGCGGCTTGCGAACACATACTGGCGCTGGCTCCTGCGACCGTGGTTCCGGGGCATGGACCGATCACCGACACGCGCGGGGTGCGCGCAGTGCGTGATTACCTGGTGTATATCCGTGACGAAGCACGCAAGCGCTTCGATGCCGGTATGCCCGTATACGAGGCGGCGCTCGACATTGCGCTCGATGATTACTCCTCATGGGGAGACGCCGAGCGCATCGTCGTCAACGTCGATACGCTGTACCGCGAGTTCGCGGCGAGCAGCGCCCCTGCCGACGTTGCCGGGATGTTCGGTCTGATGGCGCGCATTCGACGCGAGCGCGCGCGATGAAGGCATTGCGGAGCGTCGGGCGTCGCAAGATATTGGCGGGGAGCCTGTTGTTTGCGCTGCTCGGTGGCTGCCTTGCGCCGGCGATGCTGTTGCCGTCGTCGAGCCAGTTGATGTGGGCCCTGCTGACTCCGCTGGTCGGTTTCGATCCGAACCGGGTCAACCTGTTCGAGCAGCCGGTGCTGCGCAACCGCATGGTCGCCTTGCTCGGGGAGCATTACGACCCGACCATGCGGCTGTTGCGCACTGCCAACGAGTTGCGCCGCGAAGGGCCTTTGTTCTATGTGGTGTCGCGCTACACGCCAATTCCCGAAATCGCCGACAAGGCAGGGCTGGTATGGAACTCCGACACCAACCAGCTGGCGGTCGCGTTGCTGAAGGGTGATGTGACTCAGGTTCTGTCCGAGCGTGTCGAGGCGGCGGTCGATGAGCGCGTCGCCGCTGTGCGTGATGCGACGCTCGAGGGTGTGGAAGGTGCGGTGGAAGGCGCACGCGACAGCGTGGCAGGAGCAGTGCACGAAACGGCTGCCCGCGTGCTGCCGGTATGGCCGGCGGAGATGGCGTGGGCAAATCCACGCGAGGCGATCCAGCGTACGATCGAGCATGAGACTCGCGAACACGCAGGCGAGATGCTGGACCCGGCAAGCCGCGAGGAATGGGAGCCCCCCGAAGAAGTGCTTCCCGACCCGTAGGTCGGCATTCATGCGGTCCGTAGGTCGGCATTCATGCCGACAGACATGTCGGATTGAAATCCGACCTGTGTCGGTTGGCGTTCGGTCCGCAGGTCGGCATTCATGCCGACAGGATTTGGCAGATCGGCATTCATGCCGACGGCAATCGGCGGCACGAACCGGGGGTCAGACGCAATACCCGGAACACCGCAGGCGCGCCGGCCGTAAGCCACAGCCCGCCGATGAAATTGTTGCCCCATGCAGTGAGAAACCATGCGATTCCCGGATCCGACGGCAGCCATTTGCCGGACTGCTTCATCCAGAACAGCAGCACGGCCATGCCGAGCAGGTAACGCAACACGCGTTGCCAGAGGGCGCCGCCTTCCGGCATCTGCAGCAGCCGTGTGCACACGATGACCCCGAGCGCAGAGCCAAGCCAGAGGCCAGCGAGTCCGGCCAGGTGCGATGTGTGCGGGAAGGTTGCGTAGGACGCTACGAATGCCAAGGATACAGCCAGCGCGCAGCCTAGCTGCCATCCACTGCCAGCGACGCTCAGGCGTGTGGTGATCCGCTCGCCGTAGCGCAGATAGATCCACAGCAACACTGCGCCAAGCAACCAGCCGCCCAGTACGTCGGTGGGGAAGTGTACGCCGAGCCAGATGCGCGAAAAGCCGATCGACGCGACCAGTGCCACTGCCAGTACCGAAAACCAACGCCGGTGTACCCACGCCGCGATGACGCCCCACTCGACCAGCGTGTGTTGCGCATGCCCGCTGGGCAGACCGTAACCCACCTCGCGGTCCGGTCCTATCGAAGGATCGAGATCGAAGGGGCGTGGTTGCGCAAAGGCGTCCTTCAGCGTGAAATTGACGAATGCCGACAGCAGCAGCACGAGCAGCAGGCGTGCGCCGAGCCGGTAGCTGATGCTCCAGATCACCAGCGGCACGATGAACAGATGCGCTGTGCCGCCGAGCTGTGTAATGGTGCGGAAAAATGCGTCGAGCGCTGCAGTGCGGTGGGCCTGCAGCGTCAATATGAGCTCGACTCCCCAGTGAAGCACGGCGTCCATCGGTAACTCCCGCATATTGATCGCGTTGCGATGCGCTGCGCCAGTGTAGGTGATCCGGGTGAGCTTCCGTGTGCCGGAACGTTACAACGCTTTAACTGCTGCGGGCCGGCAATGCGACTAGGATGCAGCCAACTGTCAACCGCGAATGGAGACCGATGATGGACATGAATGGCAAGGTGGTGCTGGTGACCGGTGGCGGCAGCGGCATGGGCCAGCTCGCATGCCGGCTCATGAGCGAGCGCGGCGCGCGAGTGGCCGCGCTCGATGTCAACGAGGAAGGACTTGCACAGACCGCGCAGGGGCACGAACGGATCACTGCGTATCGGGTCGATGTGTCCGATTTCGCCGAGGTCGACGCAACCGCTCGGCGTATCGAGGACACGCTGGGTCCGATCCATCGCGTCTACAACGCCGCAGCGATCATGCCGTTCGGCAAGGCACTGGAGCATGCGAATGCGCAGGTGCATCGTGTGATGGCAATCAACTACGGAGGGTTGGTCAATATCGCGCAGGCGACGCTGCCGGCGATGGTGCGCCGTGGCAGCGGTGACTTCATCAGTTTCTCGTCGATGTCCGGCATCATTCCGACCTTGCTCACCAGCGCCTATAACGCTTCCAAATTCGCGGTATCGGCGTATACCGAGGTGCTCTATCACGAGAACCGCTCGAGCGGCGTGCGCTTTGTGTGTGTCTGCCCGCCGCCGGTGGCGACACCGCTGCTGAAGCAGGGCTATGCGACCGTGATGCCGAAGACCGTGGAGATGATGCCGCCGATCCAGCCGGCGGAAGTGCTCGACGCGATCGAGGCGACGCTGGCGAAGGGCGAGTTCTGGGTTTTTCCGGGCAAGCAGACTCGTATCGGGTATATCATGCGTCGCCTGTTTCCGAATCTGGTGTGGAACAACTGTCACAAGACAGAGGGCTTCTGAACGGAAGCGTGTCGGCATGAATGCCGACCTACGGGGTGACGGAACGCGGACGTAGGTCGGGTTTCAACCCGACACTCCCGTCGGCATGAATGCCGATCTGCGGGCAGGCGGAGTGGAGGGCGTAGGTCGGATTTCAATCCGACTTTTTTGTCGGCATGAGTGCCGACCTGCGGGCAGGCGTCGGGTCGAAACGAAACAAAACGAGTGGGAGGTGATCAATGGCACTGGAACTGACCGGCAAGCGGATTCTGGTGACCGGACCAACCGGGCAGGTCGCACGACCGTTGGTCGAGGCGCTGGCGCCGCACAACGAGGTGTTCGCGCTCGCCCGTTTCGGCAAGCAGGAGGATCGTGACGCGTTCACGGCACTGGGGGTCCACCCGATCGCGGTCGATTTCGCGGAGGGGCCACTCGATGCGGTGCCGCAGGACGTCGACTACGTGCTGAACTTCGCGGTCATGAAGACCGACGACTGGGCTTATGATCTGCGTGCGAACGCCGAGGGCGTCGGTCGCCTGATGCTGCGCTGCCGCAGTGCGAAGGCGTTCGTGCATTGTTCCTCGACGGCGGTGTACGCCTACAAGGGACACGCACCCCGGTCGGAAGACTCCCCGCTTGGCGACAACCACCGTGCGATGATGCCGACCTACAGCATTTCGAAGATCGCGGCTGAAACAGTGGCGCGCTTCACCGCACACGAGTTCGGTATCCCGACGACGATCGCGCGTCTCAGCGTACCTTATGGCAATCGCGGTGGATGGCCGTATTACCACTTGCTGATGATGCAGAACGGGGTGCCGATCGACGTGCACCCGGAGCATCCGAACGTCTACAACCCGCTGCATGAACGCGATTGCCTTGCGAAGATTCCCGGGCTGCTGGCGGCAGCAACGCCCGAGGTCACAACGATGAACTTCGGTGGATCGCAGGCGGTGAGCATCGAGCAGTGGTGTGCCTATCTGCAGGAGCTCACCGGCTTCGAGCCGGTGTTCAGGGAAAATCCGGATGCCTTCGGCAGCCTGGAGATCGACACCACGCGCATGCACGCGCTGATCGGAGAGACCGCTGTCGACTGGAAGCAGGGCATGCGTGAAATGGTGCAGGTGCTGGCGCCGCAGTTGCTGAAGCACTGAGGCGCGGGCGTATCGCATCGTGCAGATCTGGGTCGACGCCGATGCGTGTCCGAACACGATCAAGGAAATCCTGTTTCGCGTAGCTGCACGTACCGGCATTGCAGTCACCCTGGTTGCAAACCAACCGCTGGCGGTGCCGCGCATCGCCGGCGTGCGCACGCTGCAGGTGGCGCCGGGTTTTGACGTTGCGGATAACGAAATCGTGCGTCTGTGTGCTGCCGGCGACCTCGTGGTGACCGCTGATATTCCGCTGGCGGCGGAAGTGATCGCGAGAGGAGCGACTGCGCTGAATCCGCGCGGAGAGCTCTATACACGCGAAAATGTGCGGGCGCGTCTCAACATGCGCGATTTCCTCGATACCATGCGTGCGAGCGGCGTGCATACGGGCGGACCGCCGCCACTCGATCAGCGTGACCGTCAGGCATTCGCGAACGCGCTCGACCGTTTCATCGCCCGCGCGTAGGTCGGCATTCATGCCGACGGATGTTCGTAGGTCGGCATTCATGCCGACGGGGATGTCGGATTGAAATCCGACCTACGTGGACTCGCATCTCACGCGTAGGTCGGCATTCATGCCGACGACGGGAGTGTCGGATTGAAATCCGACCTACGTGGACTCGCATCTCACGCGCAGGTCGGCATTCATGCCGACGGGGATCGTGGCCGGGCTGAATGCTGTCGACGTGAATGTTAAGCTCCGCCATGAAGCTGCATAACGTCCGGGCGATGCTCATGATGCGAACGATCCTGTCTGCCGGTTGCCTCTCGGTCCTGTTCCTTGGTGGATGTTCCGAGTCGCCGCCTCCCTCGATGTCTGCCGCACCGCTGGCCAGCGGGCTACAGAGCGTGGTGGTGGAAACTGCCACGGTTGCCCGGGAAACCACGTTCGACGGTGTGGTCGAGGCGGTCAACCAGTCCACCGTCTCGGCACAGACTGCCGGGCGCGTGATCGAGATGCCGGTGGATGTGGGCGACGAGGTCGAGAAGGGCGCCGTGATCGTGCGTTTCACCGATACCGAGCAGAAGGCGCGCGGTGTGGCGGCAGAGCAGGCAACGAACGAGGCGCGTGCCCGGCTGGTCGAGGCCGAGGCAGAGTTCAAGCGGGTCAGCGAGATCTACGAGAAGAGGCTGATCGCGAAGTCACAGTACGATCGCTCCCGTGCCGATCTCGATGCGGCGCGTGCGCGTCTGAAGGCCAGCGAGGCGACGCTGGCGGAGGTGCGTGAAGGCCTCGAGCACACCGTGATCCGCGCCCCCTACGCGGGCATCGTGGTGCAGCGCCACGTGCAGATCGGAGAAACGGTGACGGTCGGCACGCCGCTGATGACCGGGGTATCGCTGGAACACCTGCGTGTGCGCGTCGACGTGCCGCAGCAGCACATCGGCGTGCTGCGGCGTCATCACCAGGCTCGCGTGCTGCTGCCTGACGGTACCTCGGTGGCCGCCGAAGGAATG
>DAOLKH010000004.1:0-15430 GCA_035331685.1 Pseudomonadales bacterium | reverse complement strand
AGCATCCGCCGGTGTTCACGCTCGGGCAGGCGGGCCGGATCGAGCAGATGCTCCCGCCGGCCCGCCTGCCCGAGCGTGAACACCGGCGGATGCTGCAGCAGCCAGATGCGATCCGGGCTGCCGGCGTCGCGCGTATCGGTATAGCATTGCATGGTGTGCCACGCGTGCTCGTAATCCACACAGTCGGAGCGCTGGATCTCGAGTCCTGGCTGCACCACCGCTGCCGACATCACAGCACCATATGCACGCGCCCGGTGGCCTTCAGGTCTTCGAACAGCGCCCGCAACTGCTCCGGTCCGGTAGCGACGATCGTCACCGTCACCGAGACGAAGCGACTGTTGGCGCTGAAGCGCTCCGTGGTGCGCGCGCGTGCAAAACCGGCAGCGTGACGTTCGACGATATCCTCGACCAGCGAACGGAAATCCGCAGTTGCGTCGCCGACGATCTTGACCGGATAGTCACACGGGAACTCGATGCGCGGTGCGTCGCAGTTGCTCATTTCTCGATCTCCGGCGATCGGCTCCGCTTCACAAGCCACCGAACAGGCGCAGGAAGAACAGCATCAACGAGTCCCACAGCACGCGAAGGAAACCACCGCGCTCGACCGCATCCAGTGCGACCAGCGGCGCCTCGGCCACCGGCTCACCGTCCAGATCGACCACGACCCGCCCCATCACCTGTCCGGTGCCGACCGGCGCCTCGATCGCCTGATAGCCTTCGTCGAGCACATACGCGGCCTTGAGGTCGTTGGCGCGACCGCGCACCACGGTCACCATCAGGTCGGAAGCAACCCCGAGCCGCACACTGTCACTGCTGCCGGCCCAGACCTTGCGCGGTGGTTCGCTGAGGCTTTGCCCTGCCGACAGCACCTTCACCGTTTCATAGAAACGGAAGCCGTAGCCGAGCATCTTGCGGCTCTCTTCCTTGCGCGCGAGCTTGCTGTCGGTGCCAAGCACCACCGCGATCAGCCGCATGCCGTCGCGCTTGGCCGAAGTGACGAGGCAGTATCCCGCCTCGCTGGTATGACCGGTCTTGATGCCGTCGACTCCCGGTTCGCCGAGCAGTTCGTTACGGTTCATCTGACGGATGTTGTTGTAGGTGAAATGCTGCTGTGCATAGACCGCGTAGTCGTCGGGATGATCCTTGATCATCGCGCGCGCCAGGATCGCGAGGTCGCGTGCCGTCGTGTAGTGCTGCGGGTCCGGCAGGCCGTGGGAATTGATGAAATGCGTGTTCGTCATGCCGAGCCGTGCCGCCTGCTCGTTCATCATCGCGGCGAAGGCATCTTCCGACCCGGCAAGATGTTCGGCGATCGCCACCGAAGCATCGTTGCCCGAGGAGATGACCAGGCCATGATAGAGATCGCTCAGCGATACGTCGCTGTCGATATCCACCCACATCAGCGACGAACCGGCGAAAACGGGATTCTGCGCCCATGCAGCACGACTGATGTGCGCCTTGTCCTCCCACTTGACCTTGCCGCTGCGCACCGCCTCCGACAGCACGTAGCCGGTCATCATCTTGGTCAGGCTGGCCGGCGCCATCCGCTCATCGGCCTGGTGCTCCATGATCACCTTGCCGGAATCCGCATCGACCAGGATCCATGCTCGCGCGGCGATCGCCGGTGGTGCGGGAACGATCGGCTGTTGCTGTGCCTGCGCGGGTGTGGCCACAGGGGTTGGCGTTGGAACAGGCTCCTGGGCGACGAGGGCAAACGGTGCGCAAATGCCGAGCAGGACGATGACGAAGCGTGCGAGAACTCTGGTCACGGTATCTCCGGGCGAGGTGTGTCGATGTGCAGGCAAGCGGGCAGCGCCGTGCTGGACAACGGCGCACGGACGTCCCTTCAAGGCGTCCGGCAGTATATCACCCGGTGTGCGTCACTACTCCGTGACTACCTGCGCACCGGCGATGCTTGCCGCTGCGAGGCGTCGCCTGGCATCCTCGAGCGCCTCGGTGCTCTCGAGCGGACCGATGCGTACCCGATACCACGGACTCGCGGCATCGGTCGAACGGTGGATGAACACGTCGTGCCCCAGCAGCGAAGCGAGCGTCTGCTGCAGGCTGCGCGCACCGTCCATGCTGCGGAAGGCACCGGCCTGCAGGTAGGTCTTGCGCGCCACCGCCTGGCTGGCGACGAGTCGCGCATCACCGGCCATTTCCCGGCGCTTCGCAACCCACTCGGGCGCCATCGGGTCGAGCACTTCCAGCTCGACCAACGCCGTACCCTTGTTCGCGTAGCCGAGCCGATACGCGGCGGCGTACGACAGATCCAGGACCCGTCCCTCGTGAAAGGGGCCGCGATCGTTCACACGCACCACGATGCTGCGCCCGTTCTCGACGTTTTTCACCCGCACGTAGCACGGAATCGGCAAGGTCTTGTGCGCGGCCGTCATCGTGTAGACGTCGTAGGGCTCCCCATTCGAGGTGTACTGCCCATGGAACTTGGTGCCGTACCACGACGCAAATCCACGTTCACGGTAGCCGGGACGCGCCGGCGCCACACGGTAGGTCGTGCCAAGCACCGTGTACGGACTCTTGTTGCCGGCACTGGTTACCGGCTCCGGACGTGGCACCGCATCGGGAATCGTCATGATGTCGGCGCGAAACTCCGGCGTGCCATCCTGCAGCGGACGATCGGAGCCCCCGGCAACCGGAGCGCCCGGTGACGTGCCGGGCTGCGAGGCACAGCCAGCGAGCATCACGACCAGGGCTGCGACTCCCGCGTACGTACGCCGTCGCACCCTCGACTCGATGCCGCAACGCTGCGTCATGCTCATGGCCGCTCGTACCCGGTGCGGATCGCCTGGCTGAGCTGATGCACCGCCATGGCGTAGAGCGCGCTGCGGTTATAGCGCGTGATCACATGGAAATTGTGCAGACCGAGCCAGTATTCGGTGCCTGCGTCCGTGTCGAGCATCAACGGCAGCACGCGCTCGGCCGCATCGATCGTGCCATTGGCCGCGATGCCGAGCGCTGCCAGCTCGCTGACCGTCACGTCCGGCTCGAGCCCGGGATTCATGCGTTCCTTCGCCACCGGCCCGATCACGCGCGCCGCCATCACGACCGGGGCGCCGTACTCCCAGCCGTGGCGCTTGAAATAATTTGCGACGCTGCCGATCGCATCCGCTCGACTGTTCCAGATGTCGGCATGTCCATCACCGTCGAAATCGACGGCGTAGGCGCGAAAACTGCTCGGGATGAACTGCCCCATGCCCATCGCGCCGGCGTAGGATCCGCGCAGCAACAGCGGATCGAAACCCTGCTCGCGCACCATCACCAGATACTGTTCAAGCTCTCCGGCAAAGAATTCGCTGCGCGGCGGGTAATCGAAGGCGAGCGTCGCCAGCGCGTCGATCACACGGTAGGAGCCCATGTTGCTGCCATAGCGTGTCTCCACACCGATGATCGCGACGATCACCTCGGGCGCCACACCGTAAGTTGCGGCAGCGCGCGCCAGATCAGCCGCATTGGCGCGCCAGAACGCGATGCCCCCGTCGATGCGCGCGGGCGTGATGAAGACCTTGCGATATTCACCCCAGCTCAGGCGCTTTTCGGCCGGTCGCGAAATCGCCTCGAGGATGCTGTCCTTGCGCTCGGCAGCCGTGAACCAGGCGCGAAGCTGCCCACGCGTGAAGCCGTGCTGCTCCACCATGCGGGCCTCGAACGCTGCATAACCCGCGTGATCGACATAACCGGCGGCGAATGCCTGCGTCGTGACCAACAGAAACAGGAAGGCGACAAAACGGAACAAAGCGATACCTCTGTGGATCACGGTCATGGAACCACCGTGACGGGCAGTCAGCCCAGCATTCGACGGTGTTCGGTGGCCACAGCCATGATAATGCCGAAGCCCGCGAGCAACGAGACCAGCGAGGTTCCTCCCTGGCTGATCAGTGGCAGCGGCACACCAACCACCGGCAGCAACCCCGAAACCATTCCCATGTTGACGACAATATAGACGAAAAACGTCAGGCTGAGCCCGCTGACGGCAAGCCGTGAAAACATGTCCTGCGCGCGCAACGCGATCCACAGCGAACGCGCCATCAGCGCGACATAGAGCACGAGCAGCAATGCCACGCCGCGAAAACCCAGCTCCTCGCCAAGCACCGCAATGATGAAATCCGTATGCCCTTCGGGCAGAAAATCCAGATGCGATTGCGTGCCATGCAACCAGCCCTTGCCGTCGACACCACCGGAGCCGATTGCGGTCTTCGACTGGATGATGTTCCATCCCGCACCGAGCTTGTCGCTCTCGGGATCAAGCATCGTGAGCACCCGGGCCTTCTGGTAGTCGTGCAGCACGAAGTTCCACATCAACGGCGCTGCGACCGCCGCCGCCAGCAACACCACCGCCACGTAGCGCCAGCTCAGCCCCGCAAGGAACAGCACGATGAAGCCCGAGGCGGCGATCAGCACCGCGGTCCCCAGATCCGGCTGCAGAAGCACCAGCACCGTCGGCATGATCACGAGCGCGATCGTGACCAGGACGTGCAGTATCCCTGGTGGCAGCACGGTGGCGGCCAGGAAACTCGCGACCATCAGCGGCATCACCAGTTTCATGATCTCCGAAGGCTGGAATCGCGGCAGGCCCGGAATCTCCAGCCAGCGTTGTGCTCCCTTGGCGTCGATGCCGGCAACATCGACCGCCACCAGCAGCAACCCGCCGAACAGATACGCCCACGGTGTCAGGCGACGCACCGTCTGCGGGTCGAACTGTGCGATCGCGATCATGGTCACGAAACCGAACGCCATGTAGCCGCCCTGACGCACCACACCGTCCATGTCACGCCCGCTGGCGCTGTAGAGCACGACGAGTCCGTAGACACACAACGCCGCAAGGATGATGAGCAGAGGCGGGCAGCCGGCGCGACAGCGAGGGCTTCGGACCAAAGTCGCGCGACGAACCCGGCAACTGGCGGATGAAATCACCACGCGCCATGCCGTTCACCTCCCCGCGCACGCTGTGCGATCGTCTCCGGCAGCACCGTGCCGCGCATCCCTCGCTGCACCGCCGCCATGTCGGGCAGCAGCGCCTGCGGCACATCGCCGTCCGGCTCCTGCGACGGAGGCACCTCCTGCGATGGGGGCACCTCCGGTGCGGCCTCCGCAGGCGCGAGCAGATACGCATCCATCACCCGGCGCGCAATCGGCGCTGCGGTCGAACTGCCATGCTCGCCATTCTCGACGACCACAGCCACCGCAATGCGCGGATCCTCCACCGGTGCAAATGCAACGAACAGAGCATGATCGCGCTGCGTCTTTGCCAGCGCCGCTGCGTTGTAGGTCGCGTTCTGTGCAATTCCGACGACCTGTGCGGTGCCGGTCTTGCCCGCGACATGGTAGCCGAGCCCCGCCACGATACCCTTGGCCGTACCCCGAGGGCTGTGCACCACCGCCTCCATCGCCCGGTGCACCACGTCCCAGTGTGCGGGATCACTCAGCTCCACCGTGTGCAGCAACTCTGGTTCCACCGGCTTGCCGTCGACAGCGGCCAGCAGGTGCGGGCGGAACACATGGCCGCGATTGGCGAGCACCGCAGTCATCTGTGCGAGCTGTATCGGAGTGGTCAGCACATAGCCCTGGCCGATTCCCGCGCTCAGCGTCTCGCCCGGATACCAGGGCTGGCCCAGCGCCTTGCGCTTCCAGGCATCGGATGGCATCACCCCCGGACGCTCGCTGGTCTGATCCACGCCGGTGGGCACTCCGAAGCCGAACTGTACCGAAAAATCATGCAGACGCTGGATGCCGAGGCGATGCGCCAGATCGTAGAAATACACATCGCAGGACTGCTCTACCGCCGTGCGCAGATCGACCGCCCAGCCGTGACCCCACTTTTTCCAGTCTCGATAGCGCCGGCCCTGGCCGTTCAACTGATACCAGCCGGGATCACGCACCGAGCGTTCGGGTGTGTTGATGCCGTAGTGCAACCCGGCCAGTGCGAACATCGGTTTCACTGTGGAACCGGGCGGATACTGGCCCTGCATGGTGCGATTCAGCAATGGGCGGTCCGGCGAGTCGCGCAATCGAGCGTAGTCGGCTACCCCGATTCCCGACACAAAGGGGTTCGGATCGAAACTCGGTGCGCTCGCGATCGCGATCACCGCGCCGTTGCGCGGATCGAGCGCGACCACGGCGCCCAGTTCGGCGCCGAGAGCCTCGTACGCCACGCGCTGCACGCGCATGTCGAGCGTCAGCGTGATGTCCGCACCACTCACCGAATCGGTGTGATCGAGCACGCGCAACGCCCGGCCACGCGCGTCGGTTTCCACGTTCTCGTAACCCACTGTGCCGTGCAGCAGATTCTCGTAGTACTTCTCGATACCGTTCTTGCCGATCAGGTGCGTACCGCTGTAGTTGACGCGATCTATCTCGGCCATCTCCTGCTCATTGATCCTCCCCACGTACCCGACCACGTGCGCGAGCAGCGCAGCGAACGGGTAGTGGCGCACCAGCTCGGCCTCGACCTCGACGCCCGGCAACCGGTGACGATTGATCGCAAGCATCGCGATTTCTTCGGGGGACAGATTGAACTTGAGCGGCACTGCCTCGAACGGCAGGTAACGCACGAGCTGGCGACGAAAGCGCTGTTCGTCGTCTTCCGACAGCGGAATCGCAGTGCGCACTTCGGCGAGCATTGCATCGATGTCGCCCGAGCGTTCGCGGGTCACCATCAGGTTGAACGTGGGTCGGTTGTCGGCCAGCACCGTGCCATCACGATCGAAGATCAGTCCGCGTCGCGGCGGGACCGCGCGGGCGTGAATGCGGTTGCGATCCGACGCCGTGCTGTAATTGTCGTGTTCGACGACCTGCAGGTGGAAATAGCGCCCGAGCAGCAACGCCACCAGCAGCAACACGCCGGCCGCAGCAAAAACGACGCGCTTGCTGAAAATGCGCACCTCAGTCAGCGTGTCCTTGATCGCCAGCCGTTCCGCCATTGCGCCTGCTCAACGGTGATAGGGATGGCCGCCGAGGATCGTCCACGCGCGGTAGAGTTGTTCGATCAGCACGATACGTACCAAGGGATGCGGCAGCGTGAGTGGCGACAACGACCACTGTCGCACGGCTCGCGTGCGACACGCCTCGGCGAGTCCAGCAGGGCCGCCGATCAGGAACGCGATGCGGCTGCCATCGTCATGCCAGCGGCGCAGGTTGCCGGCAAGATTCTCGCTGCTCCACGCCTCACCGCTCACTTCGAGCGCGATCACCTGCTCGTCCGCATGCAGCGCCGCCAGCAGCGCATCGCCCTCTTCGTCGATTGCACGTGCGCCCGTGCGCCGCGACAACGGCAGCTCGCGCAGTTCGACAGCGTACTCGCGCGGCAGGCGCTTGCGGTATTCGGCAAACCCCTCCTGCACCCAGTCGGGCATGCGCGTGCCGACTGCCAGGATGCGCAGGCGCGCCGCCATCAACGCGGCTCCGCAAGTTCCGACCAGAGCTTTTCCAGCGCGTAGAAACGCCGCGCCTCGGTACCCATCACGTGCACGACCAACGCACCGAAATCGAGCAGAACCCACTCGCCCGCGTCTTCGCCTTCGACGCCGATCGGTCGCTCACCCGCCTTGCACAGCTCCTCGCGCACATTGCCGGCAATCGACTTCACGTGCCGCGACGAGGTGCCGGTGGCGATCACGATGCGGTCCATCACGTCGGTGAGTGCACGCACATCCATCTCGACGATGTCGTGCCCCTTGAGATCCTCGATCGCTTGCACTGCAAGGCGCGACAGCGCAGCGGCATCCAGCTTGCTCATCGGCCTCCCGGGTGTACATCGGCGTAATGGTAAATGCGGTTTTCGCGTGCGTAGTCGAGCACCGCATCCGGCAGCAGATAGCGCGGCGAGCGCCCCGTCGCGAAGAGTTCGCGGATCTGTGTCGCCGAGACGGCGAGCTGCGTCAGCCCCAGGCGCAGGATCGAACCGTGCGCAGCACCGCCGAGCGCATCCTGCGGATCCGTGGCGAGATGCGCCTGGGCCCATTGCACGGCTTCGCCCGTGAGGCCGAGCGCAGCACCCGGGCGCTGCACCACGACGATGTGTGCGTAGTCGAGCAACTGGCGCCACTCCTTCCAGGTATCGATATGCACGAACGCATCGAGCCCGATGACCAGACACAGCCGCACGTGCAGGCCCTCGCTGGCGCGCACGGTACGCAGCGTATCGATCGTGTACGACGCGCCGCCGCGCACCAGTTCGATGTCGTCGACAACGAAACCCGGATTCGCGTCAGCCGCGAGCTGCAGCATGCGCAAGCGCTCGGCGCCGGTCGCCACCGGTGTTTCGCGGTGCGGCGGTACGTTCGACGGGACCAGCCGCAACTCGTCGAGCGCGAGCAGTTCGGCGACCTCGAGCGCGGTACGCAGATGCCCGTTGTGAACCGGGTCGAAAGTGCCGCCGAAGATGCCGATGCGACGATGCACTACAGCGCCCACACTGCTCACCACGCCGCGTCAGCCACGTACGTGCCCGTTGCCGAGCACGACGAATTTCTGCGAGGTGAGACCCTCGAGGCCGACCGGGCCGCGCGCGTGGAACTTGTCGGTGGAGATGCCGACCTCGGCTCCCAGACCGTACTCGAAGCCATCGGCAAAGCGTGTCGAAGCGTTCACCATCACCGAACTCGAATCAACCTCGCGCAGGAAGCGCAGCGCACGGGAATAGTCTTCGGTAATGATCGCGTCGGTGTGCTGCGAACCATACCGCGCGATATGCTCCATCGCGGCGTCGATGCCGTCGACGATGCGCACCGCCAGGATCGGCGCGAGGTATTCTGCGCCCCAGTCCTCCTCGGTTGCGGGTACTGCCTGCGGCAGCTGCTCGAGCGCACGTGCACAGGCGCGCAGTTCGACGCCGCGCTCGCGGTACGCCACCGCCAGCCGCTGCAGTATCTGCGCTGGAGCACCTGCCGCAACCAGCAGCGTCTCCATCGTGTTGCAGGTGCCGTAACGCTGCGTCTTCGCGTTCAGTGCCACCACGAAAGCCTTCTCCGGATCCGCCGCGTCGTCGATGTAGACATGGCAGACCCCGTCGAGGTGCTTGATGACCGGAATGCGCGCCTCGGCCGAAATGCGCTCGATCAGCCCCTTGCCGCCGCGCGGAACGATCACATCGACGTACTCGGGCATCGTGATCAGGTGGCCTACGGCCGAGCGATCGGGCGTCGCCACCAGTTGCAGCGCGCGCTCCGGCAGCCCCGCTGCACACAGCCCCGCGTGCATGCACGCGGCGATCGCGCGGTTCGATTCCAGTGATTCCGATCCTCCGCGCAGAATCGCCGCGTTGCCGGACTTCAGGCACAGGCTGGCCGCATCGGCAGTCACGTTCGGCCGCGACTCGTAGATGATCCCGACCACGCCGAGCGGCACGCGCATGCGCCCGACCTGGATACCGCTCGGACGGAACGCAAGGTCGGTAACTTCGCCCACCGGGTCGGGCAATGCCGCGACCTGCTCCAAGCCCTCGACCATCGCGTCGATGCGCACATCGTTCAGTTGCAGGCGATCGAGCCCCGCGGCATCGAGCCCTTGCGCCGCAGCACGTGCCATGTCCTCGGCGTTCGCAGCCGCGATCTCGCCGCGGCGCGCCGCGATTGCCGCCGCAGCCGCATGCAACACGGTGTTTCTGGCCTGAGTGGTCGAGCGCGCCATCAGCCGCGAGGCAGCTCGCGCCTCGCGACCCAGTTCGGCCATGTACGCCCCTGTATCCATGCGATGTTCCGCACCGGTGTGAAAATTTCTGCCACCTGCAACAACAGGCGAGTGCGGCATTATATCCATGCCCCCTGCGCACCGCATCCGTTGCGGCCATTCCGACCGGGCTCGGGGTCGAACCGCATACAATGCCCGACGTACCCACCACCACGAGGAAAAGCCATGACCCTGGAATTCTTCTTCGACTGCTCGAGCCCCTGGACCTACCTCGCCTTCGAAGGCGTGCAACCGATCGCCGAACGTCATGGCGTGGCGATCGACTGGCGTCCGATCCTCGTCGGTGGCGTGTTCAATACGGTCAACAGGGAAGTCTACTCCGCGCGCGCGAATCCCAACCCGCGGCGCGCCGCGTACACGCGCAAGGATCTGATGGACTGGGCGCGCCTGTATGACCTGAAGATCGGCTGGCCGGAAGTATTTCCGGTCAACAGCGTGAAGGCGATGCGCGGTGCGCTGGTGGCACTCGACGCCGGCAGGCTGGTGCCGTATGCCCGCGCGGTGTTCCAGCGCTACTGGGGCGAGCTCGCCGACATCTCGCAACCGCAGATCATCGCGGACATCGCACGTGCAACCGGTTTCGACGCAGACGACTTTCTGCGACGCATCGATGAACCCGCGATTCGCGAGCGGCTGCGTCGCAACACCGACGAACTGATCGAACGCGGCGGCTACGGCACGCCGACGATGTTCGTGAACGGCACCGACATGTATTTCGGCAACGACCGCCTGGTATTGGTGGACGCTGCGCTGTCGCGCGCCTGAACAGAATCGCGCAGGACATTACGGGGCGTGTGGCGACACCTTCACATCGGGGGCGCGTACCGCAAGGATCCGGCACTCGCCCCGCCACGAATCACCCACTGCGCAGTGACAGCCCGCCGTGCGGGCGTGCCAGCACCACCAGCGCAAACGCCAGCAGTGCGAATGCCACCGCTGCGCCCGCTGACGACGACACGGCGCGCACGGTGGCAAACACTCCGATCGCGGCCAGCAACGGAGCAACCGCATCGAGCGCGAGATCGCGCGCCGGCCTGCGCAGCACGAGCAGCGACAGCAGCACGAATACCGCCGTGGCGACACCGAGCTCCAGCGCCAGCGCCACGTTGACCGGCCGCTGCATCGCCGGCTGCGATATATCGGTGTCCGCGTGCACCTCGACCCGTCCGGGCGCGAATCCGAGCTCGTGCACGAGTTGCTCGCGGATGCTGCGTGCCAGCTCGCCCGCCAACGGCGCGCCGGCAGCACGCGGACTCAAACCGACGATCAACAGGGTTTCCGGCGTGGCTGCCGACAGGCAGGAGCCGACAAGCCGTTCACGGCGCGCCCTGGGCAACCGATGCCACAACGCCGCGAGCTCGCGATCGTCCGCATCGTGGCCATACAACTGCGCAACGGTCTGCTGCAGCAGCGCGAGCGAACGCACGCCGCTCACCCCGTCCAGTGACTGCAGGTAATCGTGCACGCTGCGCACGCGCTGCATCCCCGCGGCGCTGAACCACGGGTTGCTGCTGCCTGCTCCAGTGCGCCCGGAATCGTCACGCAACACGACATGCAGCGCTTCGACGCCGCCGAATTCATCCGCGGTGCGGCGCAGAGCCGCCTCGGCCTCGGTGTCGATCCCGGTGCGCGCCAGCGGGCCGTCGGCGAACCACGCCTGGCCGAGACCGAGGGCGCCCAGCAGCAACACCAGCGAGCCGACGGGCAGGCGCCAACGCGGCGCGAGCAGCGATCCGGGGTCGAGCGCGATGCGCAGCAAAGGCGGCGTCAACATCGTCGCGATCAGCGCACCCGACACGACCCCGCAAGCGGCGATGATCCCGATGTCGGCAAGCCGTGCATCGGTACTGCCAGCAAGCGCGAGAAATCCGCTCACGGCGGCCGCGATCGCGAGTCCGGATACGGGCATGGACTCGTCGAGCGCACGCATCGCCCGGGCATCCGGCTCCGTTTCCGTGCCTGACCGGCACACGACGACCAGCCGCAACGCCAGCGCACCCGATGCGATCGCCGCGACCGCGACGCCGATCAGCACCGCGTCATCGAGCCCGCGCCCACCCCAGCCAAGCAAGCCCGCGAGCAATACGGCGCTCGCGCCGGCACTCGCCGGCACCACAACACCCCACGCAATGCCGCGCAGCAGCATGCTGGCAACCAGCATGACGAGCGCCAGCGCAGCGAGTGCGAGCCGCGGCAGATCGGCGCGCTGCTGGCGTGCGGCAGCCGCGTGCGCGAGTTCGGGTGCGGCGAGAAACAATTCCGCTTCGACTGCGTACGGCACGAGCGTGTCCTGCAGCGCAGCGATCACGGCGCCACGTTCGGCACCTTGCGCCAGCGTGATGCGCAGCGCCGCCTGGTGGCCATCGCTGGCGAGCAGCGCCTGGCGATACAGGGGGTTGGTACGCAGTTCGTCACGCGCCAGTTCGATATCGACACCCATGTCGGCGACGCGCAACAGCTCCCCCCCCACGTCGACCGGCCGGATCTGCGGACTGAACAGCAAGGGCACGTCGAGCAGGGTGGTCACGCGGTGCACTCCGGGCAGCGCCGCCAGCGCGTCGCGCAGCGTTGCGATACGCGCCAGCACCCCCTCCGACAGCAGATCGGCCTCGCGCGGGCGGTAGCCGAGCAGCACGGTCTCCTGTGGCCCGAATCGCTCGATCAGAGCGTCGTCCGCACGCTGGGCGTGCACAGGCACAGCGGCGTCCCGTGCCGGCAGGGATTCGGGCGGCGACACATCGATGCCGGCCGCCACTATCAGCATCACCCCGAAAATCAGCCACAGACTGTGCCAGGGAAGGACGAGCAGCGACCGCAGGCCGCGTCCCGGTGATCGGTGGGTCATCGTGCAGATCTGTTTCCGATGCGGGTCGATACGACAGGCCAGCCGCGAACGGGGCGCGACTCTAGCATCATCGGCCGCATTCAGACCAGCACATCGAGCAGCTCGTCCAGCATCAGCAGCGACAGCCCCCAGATGCGGTATTCGCCGTAGAGGTAGCACGGCAGCTCGATGGGCACGCCGTTCGGCGCCCAGCGCATTTTCTGGCGGTTCGCACGCTCGGCAAGGAACGCCAGAGGCACCCACACGATCGCCGCGACCTCATGGTTCGGGCTCAACTCCGGAACGGCACGCAACTGGAACACATACGGCGTGATGACCATGGAAGCACCACGCAGCTGCGGCAGCGTGATCACGTCCGACAGGCGCGTGAGCAGGCGTCCGTGGCGCTCGATTTCGAGTCCGATCTCCTCGCTGGTCTCGCGCCTGGCAGTTGCCAGGCTGTTGCGATCCGCCGGGTCGCGCCGCCCACCGGGAAACGCCATATGACCGGACCAGGGGTCGCCTTCGCGTTCGGCACGCTTGATCATCAGCACCGAGAGTCCGTCCCGGAGGTGATCACTGAGGAACAGCGCCACCGCCGAGCGCGCCAGCACGTGGCGCATCGGCTGGCGTCGCGCCCGGTGCTCCCCGAGCAGTTGCACGGCCAGACCGAAGTCGTGCAACGCAGCGCACTCCTGTTCCCTTTCGGTATCCTGCATCATCGATCCTGCGATGCCACGCACGACGCCCTTGTCGCGCGACTTCCAGCCGGGACAATAGCCGATCGGCGAAGGATTTTCATTGCATGAACGCTGACGACGGCACCCACGACGCATGGCTCGCGCTGGAGAGGGTGTCACTGCGCCTGCGCGGGCGGCTGTTCCTGCGCGACTTCAGCTGGCAGGCGTGTCACGGCGAACAATGGGCGGTGCTCGGGCCGAACGGCGCCGGCAAGACCGTCCTGGCACGACTGATCGGCAATGAGCTGCAGCCCGCAGGCGGCACCCTGTATCGCGCACCGGCAATCACACCGCAAACGACCGCCTGGGTGTCGTTCGAAGCCCAGCGCGCGCTGTGCGCCGAGGATGCACGCCATGACATTGCCGATTTTCTCGAGGAGGCGGTCGACCCGGGAACCACGGTCGGCGAATTGCTCGCGGCAGCGGCGCGCGATCCGCAGCGCGTGGGCACGGTGTGCGCGCGGCTCGGCATCGGCGCGTTGCGCGAGCGCGGCCTGCGCTTCCTGTCGAGTGGCGAGGCGCGGCGCACGCTGTTTGCGCGTGCGCTGCTGATGGAACCACGACTGCTGGTGCTGGACAACCCGTACGAAGGCGTCGATGTGGCATCGCGTGGCGTGCTGCGTACCTGTGTGGACGAGCTGCTCGCCGGACCGACCCACGTCCTGCTGCTGACACGTCGCGTGCAGGATATCGCCAGCGGTTTCACCCACGTGCTGCTGCTGGAAAACGGAGCCGTGCTGGATTGCGGGCCCCGCGCCGAGGTGCTCGGCGGAGCTGCATTCGCGGCGCTGCAGGCACGCGCGACACACATCGGCAAGGCCCCGTTGCCCGCAGCCTCCGCGGAGGCACCGGCGCAGCACCATCCTGGCCCCGTGATCGAGCTGTGCAACGTTCACGCGCGCTACGGCGAGCACGTGGTACTCGATGGCGTCAGCCTGCGCATGGATGCCGGCGAGCATCTCTGCATTGCCGGCCCGAACGGCTGTGGCAAATCGACACTGCTCGCACTGATCTGCGGCGACAATCCGCGCGCCTACGGACAACACGTGACGCTGTTCGGGCGCGCGCGCGGCAGCGGCGAATCGGTGTGGGAGATCAAGCAGCGTTTCGGTATCGTCAGCAACCAGTTGCACCTCGACTACCCGCCACGGACACGCGCGCGCGACGTCGTCGCGAGCGGCTTCTTCGACACCCTCGGCCTGTACGACACCTGCGGCCCGCTGCAGAACCGGCTGGTCACGGCATGGCTCGACGTGCTCGGTCTGGGAGCACGCGCCGAAGCCCGCTTTGACGCGCTGTCCTTCGGCGAGCAGCGCATGATGCTGATCGCGCGCGCGATGGTGAAGAACCCGCCGCTGCTGATCCTGGACGAGCCCTGTTCGGGACTCGACGAGGCAAACCGTGCCCGTGTGCTCGAACTCATCGATCGCATCGGACGCGAGACGCGTACGCAACTGCTTTATGTGAGCCACGAAGGCGACGAGATGCCGGGCTGCATCACCCGGCGCATCGAATTTCGGCCCAACCCCACCGGTGGTTACACGCTGGTGTCGTCGCACCTGGCGTGACGCAGGCGCGCCGACAACCTCTAGCGACGGCTGCTTTCGGCAACGGCCTCGAGACGCGCACGCAACTCGGGGCCAGGACCGTGGCTGAGCCCCTTGCGCGCAAGCTGTTCCGCCTGCGCACGCTCACCGCGCGCAAGCCGCAGCTCGGCAAGCTGGCAGTAGGCCGCGGGGTCGGACGGCGCAATGCGCACCGCACGCTCGGCGGCAGCGATCGCACTGTCCAGATTGCCGTCGCGGCGCGCGCTGTCAGCCTGTGCCAGCAGGATCGTCACCGCCCGGTTGCCGCTCTGCGGCGGCGCCAGCCCGCCTGCCACAGCCGCCGGAGGAGGCGCTGCCGCCGCCGGCATCTCGATCGTGAAAGCGTTCTCGTCTGCCGGTGGCGTCACGCCGCCAGGCGCTGGCGAACCGTGCTCCGCACGCGGCAGCTCACCCGCCTGCGGATATGCGCCATCCACCGGCGCTGCCGGCGTCGCGATCACCTGCGGTGACCCTGCTTCAGCCGCCGGATAGGTGGTCGCACCGGGCGCCGGATGCACGCTGGCGTTGCCCGCGCGCGGCGGGTCCTTCGGGAAGTGGCTGCTACCATGCCACGC
>DAOLKH010000003.1:0-18321 GCA_035331685.1 Pseudomonadales bacterium | reverse complement strand
TCGAGCGCACCAGCCGTGTTCGACGCCAGCGCATCACGCGCATCCTCGCGGGTGAGGATCGCGCCGATGCCGAGCCCGGGAGGAAAATCCATCGGCACATCCTTCATCGAATGCACGGCCAGATCGGCCTGCCCCTCGAGCAGGGCGGTTTCGAGCTCCTTCACGAACAGCCCCTTGCCACCGATTTTTGCGAGCGGCACGTCGAGGATGCGGTCACCCTGCGTCGACAGCGGCAGCAGTTCGACACGCAGCCCCGGATGGGTGGCAAGCAGACACGCCCGCACGTGCTCGGCCTGCCACAGCGCGAGCGGGCTCCTGCGGGTTGCGATACGGAGGATGCGATCGTTCATCATCGGGTCTGACTGCGGCGGGCGGAGCGCCATGATACGGCACTCGCACCGCTGGCGCTCAGAGCATCGCCAGACGCGTACGCACCTCACCGAGCAGACGTCGGCTGATCTGCGGCTGAACCTCGACGCCGGCCAGCGCCACCAGGTGGTCCCCTTCGCCGCGGCGCACGATGCCTGTGATGTGGCGGATGGCGACCAGTGCATTGCGGTGCACGCGCAGGAACGCACCGGGAAACTCGCTCTCGATTTCGCGCAGGCTGTCGTCGAGCAGTGCACTGCTCCCAGGCAGCCATGCGGTGACGTACTTGTGATCGGCCAACAGGGCGCGCACCTCGTCGACGGGAATCAGACGGGTGCTGCCGGCGGCATGGCTGCTCAGGAAGCGGCGCTGCGCCGGCGTGGACCGGGTGAGCGCATCGAGCTGCACGCGCGTCATCACACGCGCCGCCGCAAGCGCTGTGGCGAGCTTCTCGCGCTGCACGGGCTTCAGCAGATACCCCGTGGCACGGCGCTCGAACGCGGCGATTGCGTACTCGTCGTACGCGGTACAGAAGATGATCGCCGGCGGGTGCGTGCCACCCATGATGTGGCGTGCCGCTTCGAGTCCGTCCATCCCCGGCATGCGGATGTCGAGCAGGATCACGTCGGGCTGGGCCGTATCGTTGATTGCGATCGCCTCGATGCCATTGCGCGCCTCGAGCACTTCGCTGCAATCATCGCGTGCTGCAAGCAGCCGCTTCAGGCGTTCACGCGCCAGCGGCTCGTCATCGACCACCAGGATCTTCATTTGGCACGCTCCGCCGGGATCACGAGCCTTGCGACGTAACGGTCACCGTCGCTGCCCGTGCCGAGAGCAGCGCGCGCACCGTAGATCGCCTGCAGCCGGTCACGTATGTTCGCGAGCGCGATTCCCGCACCCCCGTTGTGCGCGGGGGCGTCTGCCGGCAGGGGATGATTCGCCACCTCGACGATCAGGCTGTCGGCGTGCTCGTGCAGCGCAAGGCGCACGCAGCCGCCGTCGGGGAGCGGCTGGATGCCGTGATATACGGCATTTTCAAGCAGTGGCTGGATGCTGAGCGGCGGCACCTGCCAGGCGGCGGACAAAGGCGCGATATCACGCTCCACGACCAGCCGCGTGCCGAGCCGGAGCTGTTCGAGATGCAGATAGCGCTCGCAGAGATCGAGTTCCTCTGCCAGCGGCACGGTCGCGCTACCGTCGCGCAGGCTGGCCCGGAACAGCGCCGACAGATCCTCGACCGCGGTTTCCGCTGCTTCCGGATCGAGCGGAATCAGGCTCGCGATGATGTTCATGCTGTTGAACAGGAAGTGCGGACGAATGCGCGCCTGCAGCGCGACGACCCGTGCATCGAGTTCGGCGCGCTGCTGGCGCAGCAGCTCCCCCTGCAGGTGGAAGTAGCGCAGGAACATGCCGCCGAACAGCGTGGCGACCAGCAGATCACGCCCGAGCCACCACGGATCGGGCGCCCGCGCCACGCCGAAGCGCAGCACCCCGAGCAGTGCCTGCGCGGCCACACTCGAGGCCGCACAGACCACGACCACGAGCACGTAGGCGAATGCTGCACCGGCCACCAGAGGCCAGCGCCCGATGCGCTCGCGCAGCAGGCAGAGCAGGGCCGCACTCGCGAGCATGTTCCACAGGACATACACGGCGGTACGCCCGTACCGGACCCCGTCGAAGGCGAGCAGGCCCTCGGCATACAGCTCGAAGCTCAGCGCCAGCAGAACGCTGATCAACAGCAGCACCAGCACCGCCGTCGGCGCGCACAGGTCCGGGATCAGAAAGTTTCGTGCAGAAGACGACGGCAGGTTCATGCAGCGTGGTTCCGATGCCGCGAAAAGGCCTGGCTCGAGTGTAGCAAAGCGGGTGACGAGGCCTTCGCACGGGTGGAGCGCCGCAAATGCATCCCTGCGACACACGTCCGCCGATGCGAAGGCCTCGCCACGCGCCTCGTGATGTATTGCGACACTCCTTATAATCGCGCGCCACGGCAGCGATCACGGACCCGGACATCACCATGGAAAAACCACAGACATCCACGCTCTGGGGAGGACGCTTCAGCGAGTCGACCGACGCCTTCGTGCAGCGATTCACCGCCTCGGTGCAATTCGATCGCCGCCTGGCGCTGCACGATATCCGCGGCTCGCTGGCGCATGCCGCGATGCTCGCACGCGCGGGACTGCTCACCGGCGACGAACACGCCGCGATCGTCGCCGGGCTCGCCGATATTCGCCGGGAAATCGAGGAAGACCGCTTCGCGTGGAGCGTCGAACTCGAGGACGTGCACATGAACATCGAGGCACGCCTGACCGAGCGCATCGGTCTTGCAGGCAAGAAGCTCCATACCGGACGCTCGCGCAACGACCAGGTCGCAACCGATGTGCGACTGTACCTGCGCGATGCGATCGATGCGATCGCCGGCGAACTGACGCGCCTGCAGCGCGCGCTGGTTGCGCTCGCCGCGCGCGAGGCAGCGACGATCATGCCCGGATTCACCCACCTGCAGACCGCGCAGCCAGTGACCTTCGGCCACCACATGCTGGCGTGGAACGAGATGCTCGAACGCGACCATGGACGCCTCATCGACTGCCGCAGGCGCCTCGACGTCTCGCCACTCGGCAGCGCTGCACTGGCGGGAACCAGCTACCCGATCGACCGTGCGTTCACCGCCGCCGAACTCGGTTTTTCGGCACCGGCGCGCAACAGCCTGGACGCGGTATCCGATCGGGACTTCGCGATCGAGTTCTGTGCATTCGCGGCGCTGCTGATGACGCACCTGTCGCGCTTCAGCGAGGAGCTGGTGCTGTGGACCTCGGCACAGTTCGGTTTCGTGAATCTGCCGGACCGCTTCTGCACCGGCTCGTCGATCATGCCGCAGAAGAAGAACCCGGACGTCCCCGAACTGGTGCGCGGCAAGAGCGGACGCGTTGCCGGACACCTGATGAGCCTGCTGATGCTGATGAAGTCGCAACCACTGGCGTACAACAAGGACAACCAGGAAGACAAGGAGCCGCTGTTCGACAGTATCGACACGGTGCGCGATGCACTGCACGCCTTCGCCGACATGATGCCCGCGCTGACCGTGAACGCCGCCGCGATGCGCGAGGCCGCCCGTCGCGGCTTCGCCACCGCGACCGATCTGGCGGACTACCTGGTGCGCAAGGGCATGGCGTTTCGCGACGCACACGAGGTGGTCGGCAAGGCGGTGGCGGCGGGGATCGCAAGCGGTACCGACCTTGCCGGGATGTCGCTGCAAACGCTACAGGGATTCAGTCCGACGATCGGGCCCGATGTGTTCGAGGTGCTCAGCCTCGAAGGCTCGGTGAACGCGCGCGACCATATCGGCGGTACGGCTCCACGGCGGGTCGCGGCAGCGGCCGTGGACGCACTGACGCGTATCGAGGCACGCGCCGTGGCCGGAAGCGGCTGAATCGCTCGCTATACTTGACGGCATGCCAGCGCAGGCCGTACCAGAACCCACTGATCCCGGCGTCGACCGCAGGCAACTGCGGGTGCTCAGGACGCGCTTTCGCGCGATTTCTGCGGCTCGGCTCGAGCGGGTGCGCACCATGCTGCCACCGCGGCATCGCCAGTTCCTCGATCTGTTGCCGCTGCTGCTGCACCTGAACCACCCGGCGCTGCCCGGTTACGTATCGCAGGGCACGCCATGCGGCATCAGCGGCTGGTCACCGCCGCCAGCCGCGCTCGCACGCGCCGCCCGCCTCGCGCGCAGCTTCGCGCCACAGCGGCGTCCCGCTGCGGAGGCGCGCATCCACGCGGTCTACCTGATGGGCAGCCCGGGCACGCTCGGTCACTCCGATCGCAGCGACCTCGACATCTGGGTCTGCTACCCGCGCGACATCGACTCCCACGCGCTGACCCTGCTTGCACGCAAGACCACCCTGCTGCACGAATGGGCTGCCACGCTCGGACTCGAGGCGCACCTGTTCCTGATGAATGGGGAAAAGTACCGCAGTGGGGAGCGCGAACCGCTGACCGGCGAGAACTGTGGCACTACGCAGCACCATCTGCTGCTCGATGAGTTCTATCGCACCGGCATCCTGCTGGCCGGCCGCATGCCGGTGTGGTGGCTGGTACCGCCGGAGCACGAGCAGGACCATGAGGCGTGGTGCGCCGAACTGCTCCGCAAGCGTCATGTACGCGCCACCGATGTGGTCGATTTCGGCGGAGTGGCCGGGCTGTCTGCCGGCGAGTTCCTGAGCGCCGGCATCTGGCAGCTCTACAAGGCGATCGACTCACCATACAAGTCGTTGCTGAAACTGCTGCTGTTCGAGGTCTACGCCAGCGAACTGCCCCGGGTGAACAGCCTCAGCGCCGACTGCAAGCGCGCCGTCTGCACCGGCGTGACCGACATCGACGAACTCGACCCCTACCTGATGATCTATCGCCGCATCGAACACTATCTGCGCGAGCAGGCCCAGGAAGCCCGGCTCGAAATCGTGCGCAGGTGCCTGTACTACAAGGTCGGCAAGAAGCTCTCCATGCCACCGCGTGACGGCAAGGCTTCATGGCAGCGACGGCTGATGGAACGCCTGGTCGACGATTGGGGCTGGGACAGCGGGAAGCTCGCCGTGCTCGATGCACGCCGGCGCTGGAACATCCTGGAGGTCGAGGCCGAACGCCACGAACTGGTGCGTGAACTGCGCACGAGTTACCGCTTTCTCGCGGATTTCGCTCGCCGCCAAGGCAACAGCAACACTGCAGACGCGGATGAAATCGCCGTGCTTGGCCGACGACTGTACGCGGCCTACGAGCGCCGATCCGGCAAGATCGACACGGTCAATCCTGGTCAAGCGATCGACGTGACCGAACGCGAGGTCATTATCTGCGCCACGCACGACGATGCCGGTGAAACGCCGCGCTGGGGCATCCTGCGCGGCGCAGACAGCGGAGCCGCCGTGCTGCGTGAAGGCAATTGTCTCAGCGAACTGCTTGGCTGGTGCGTCGCCAACGGCGTGATCGGCGAGCGTTCGCGCGTCGTGCTGCACTCCCACGCGGCAGGTCTGCGCGAAGGCGAAGTGCGGGCGATGCTGCGTGAGCTGCGCCGCTTCATGGCCACGGAACCCACGGCCGGCGCGGCAGAACAGGCCTTCGGCCAGGGCGCGCTGGTCACCGCCCGACTGGTGTTCGTCAATGTCGGTCGGGATCCCCTGCAACAGGCACGCAAGGCCGACGTGCAGCGCGTCAGCAACCGTACCGATTCGCTGGGCTACAGCGCGCTGCGCGAAAACCTGGTGCTGAACCTCGAGACCGTTGCACGCACCAGCTGGGGCGAACTGGTGTGCGCACGTCATGACGGCGTCGAAGGACTGCTGCGCTGTCTCTGCGAACATCTGCAATCAGGCGGCAACGGCAGCTCGCCGCAACTGCTGGTTCGCTGTTTCTGTCCCAGTCGCGCCCAGGCGATCAGCGCACGCCTTGGCGAACTGTTCGCCGACCTGAGCCGGCATTTCCAGCACGAACGCCACGAGGCCGCGCGCTACGTGCTCGAGATCGGCGACCGTCTGCATCTGCTGAGCTTTCGCAAGGGTGCGAGCCGCGTCCAAAGCACCGACGGCACCACCGGACTCTATCGCCTGCTTGCCGAGCCACAACCGCAATGGAGTCCGATCGCAGTGGATCGCCACGCGCTGGTGCGCACCGCGTTGCGGACGATCGTCGCGCAGGCACACCCGTGGCGCTGCTGCGTGTTTCTGGAAACACTGGCAGAGACCTTCGTGATGACGATCAGCGACGAACACGGTTCGCTCTGGCGAGCCGAGTATCCGCTCGAGCACGAAGCGGCTGTGGTTGCCGCAATGGCGCTGTTCCTCGATGCAGTGCGCAGCCGTCAGGGTGGCAACGCGGCGCCGAGTACGGCAACGGCGTGGTTTCGCATCGTGCGACCGGCCGGCGCCGAGTACCAGACACAAGCGATGCCGCCGCCAACGACCCGGCAGGCAGCGCGCTGCGTCACCGTGCAGGCCGTGGCAACCGGCAACGGCGAGCGCATGTTGTTCACGCTGCACTGCGAAGGGGAGACCTTTGTCGACCATGACCCGGACGCGGCCATGCCGGAGCAGCTTCTCGCGCGGCTGCAACGCCGCGGCACGGGGACGGCACCCCTGGTCTGCGTGACCGACCTCGATCCCGGGCATGCGCTGCGCGCCGATGCGCCCACCGCGCACTACCTGCACGCGCGCACACGCATCGAGCAGTCGCTGGCGGTCGGCCTCGGGTACGCGGGCGGGCGCAGGTCCGATGCCATCAGGGACGGCGCGCGGCTATAATCGCCGCTCCCTCACATCAGGTGCACGACGTGCGACCGCTCCTCGTCTGTCTGTGGCTCACCACGGCCATGCTCGCCGGCTGTGGCCAGAAGGGCCCGCTGTTCCTTCCACCCGAGACGCCGCCTGCCCAGGCCGGAACGCCATGATGGAGGCGTTCCGCCATCGTGACGGCGCACTGTTCGCCGAAGACGTGCCGCTCGAGACCATTGCCGCGCGTTTCGGCACGCCCACGTACGTGTATTCGCGAGCCGCAATCGAGGCACGCTTCGATGCATTCGAAGCGGCGCTTGCGAGGGCGCACTCCCATCTCGTCTGCTACGCGGTCAAGGCCAATTCGAACCTGGCGGTGCTGAACGTGCTCGCACGCCGTGGCGCCGGCTTCGACATCGTCTCGGGCGGTGAACTGCGGCGTGTGCTGCTGGCGGGCGGCGATCCACGGCGCATCGTGTTTTCCGGTGTCGCCAAATCACGCGAAGACATCGCGGCTGCGCTGGCAGCGGACATCCTGTGCTTCAACGTCGAATCGGCACCGGAACTTGAACGCCTGCAGGAAATCGCGGCTGCAACGGGCCGGCAGGCCTCGATCTCGATCCGCGTGAATCCGGACGTCGACGCGCAGAGCCACCCCTACATCTCGACCGGATTGCGCGAAAACAAGTTCGGAGTGACCATCGACACCGCGCGCAGCCTGTACGCACATGCAGCCACGCTGGCGAATGTCCGCATCGTCGGAATCGATTGCCACATAGGCTCGCAACTCACATCGCTGGCTCCGTTCGTCGATGCACTCGATCGCGTCCTGGTGCTGGTCGACGAACTCGCGCGCGACGGCATCGAACTCAACCACGTCGACGTCGGTGGTGGCCTCGGCGTGGTCTACCGCGACGAGCAGCCGCCGACTCCGCAGGAATACGCGACGGCATTGCTGGAACGCTTCGGTGCACGGCGCCTCACGCTGATCACCGAACCGGGACGGGCAATCGTGGCGCGTGCCGGCATCCTGCTCACGCGCGTCGAATACCTGAAGCACAGCGACGAGCGCCGCTTCGCGATCGTCGATGCCGGCATGAACGACCTGATCCGCCCTTCGCTCTATGGCGCCTGGATGGGAATCGAGACCGTACACCAGCGCGACGACATCGACACCGCCTGTTACGACGTGGTCGGGCCGGTCTGCGAATCCGCCGACTTTCTCGGCAAGCAGCGTGATCTCGCACTGAGCGGCGGCGAGCTGCTCGCGGTAAGCGGAGCCGGTGCCTATTCGTTCGCGATGAGTTCGAACTACAACAGCCGGCCACGCGCCGCCGAAGTCATGGTCGACGGTGCGGACGCCTTTCTGGTACGCGCACGCGAGAGCTTCGACGACCTGGTGCGGGGCGAACAGTTGCTTCCCGCGGATCGCTGCTGATGCTGCTGCATTTCACGAAGATGCACGGGCTCGGCAACGACTTCGTCGTGCTCGACCTGATCACCCAGTCGCTGCAACCGGATGCCAGCCTGATCCGCCTGCTTGCCGATCGCCGCCGGGGGATAGGCTGCGAGCAGGTACTGGTGGTCGAGCCGCCAGGAAATCCAGAGATGGATTTCCGCTATCGCATCTTCGATCACGGCGGCAGCGAAGTGCGCGAAGGCGGCAACGGAGCCCGCTGCATCGCCCGCTTCATTCGTGATCACCGGCTGAGCGCAAAACGCAGGCTGCGGCTCGAGACCCTCGCGGGTCCGCTCGGCGTGGCCGCCGGCAAGGGCAGCCTGGTCACGGCATCGTTGGGCGTGCCACGCCTCGAGCCGCAAGAAATACCATTCAGGGCCGGGCAACGAGCTGCCAGCTATACTCTCGAGGCTTGCGGTCGACAGTGGCAGATCGGTGCGGTGGCAGTGGGTACGCCGCACGCGGTGTTGCTGGTGGATGAGGTGAACAGCGTACCGGTGGAGACTCTCGCTCCTGCGCTGGAGTCGCACCCGGACTTTTCCGAGGGCAGCAGCGTCGGCTTCATGCAGGTACTCGATCGCGACGAGATCCGGTTGCGCGTCTTCGAGCGCGGTACCGGCGAGGTCCAGGCCTGCGACAACGGCGCCGGTGCCGCAGTAGTGGCGGGACGGCTGCGCGGAGTGCTCGGCGAGCATGTGCGCGTGAATCTTCCGGGCGGCTTCCTGCGCGTCGAATGGCGCGGCGAAGGCGAGGCCCTGCTGGTGACCGGTCCGACAACGACGGTATTCGAGGGGCAGATAACAGTATGAAAGAAGAAACAGTCGCAACGCTTCGCCTGCGCGCTGTCGAGCCGGCAGACAACAACGCCGGGCCCGATGCGGACGCGGTACTGGAGTACCTGACGCGCAACCCCGATTTCCTGCTGCGTCACGAGGCGGTGCTCGCCGAGATCGAATTGCCGCACCGGGCAGGCTCTGCGGTATCGCTGGTCGAGCGACAGGTCAAGCTGCTGCGTGAGCGCAACATCGAGTCACGACAGCGGCTGACACGCCTGCTGGAAACCGCACACCAGAACGATCAGCTTTTCGACAAGACGCGGCAGCTGATCCTCATGCTGCTCGAAGCCGATTCGCTGGAACGGCTGACCCAGACGCTGGTGCTGGGCCTGCGTCGCGAGTTCGACATCGAGCATGTGCGCCTGCTGCTGATCGAGGATGCCCGCACGTGCTGGCCCGACAGCGCCGAGCGCATGCAGCGCGACGACGCGGAGGCCGCACTCGGCGGCATGCTGCACCAGGCGCGTCCGGTGGCGGGGCCATTGCGGCCAGCGGCACGCGAGCTGCTGTTCGGCGGCCAGGCCACAGAGGTCGCATCCGCACTGGTGGTCACGATAGCCAAGGCGCATCCGCTGGCCGTGCTCGCGCTCGGCAGCAACGATGTCCGGCGCTTTCACGGCGAAATGGGCACACTGTTCGCGGAATTCGTCGGCGACGTGCTGCAGCGGCTGCTGCCGCGCTGGCGCCGGGAAGACTGAATCGCGGTGCGCGGCGAACTCGCGCACGACGTCGGACGCTGGCTCGCCGACCTCGAAGCGACACGGCGTGCATCGGCGCACACCCTGGACGCCTACCGTCACGACCTGCTACTGCTCACGGAAGTGCTGGCGAAGGACGGGATCGTCAGCACCGCACAGGTGGACGCGACAGCCATCCGCCACACAGTGAGCGCACTGCATCGCCGGGGCCTCGGTGGTCGCAGCCTGCAACGCCTCCTTTCCGCCTGCCGGGGCTTCTTCGGATACTGCATCGAACGTGGTGAGCTGGCCGCAAACCCGGCGCTCGGCATCGCGGCACCGCGCGCACCTCGACGACTGCCGACCGCGCTGGACGTCGACCAGGCCGCACGCCTGCTCGACCCGCAGCCGCAGGGCTGGGAGCAGGTCCGCGATCACGCGATCATGGAACTGTTCTACAGCTCGGGGCTGCGCCTTGCCGAACTGTGCGGACTCGACGGCACCGATCTGGACCTGCCGGGTGCGCTGGTCACGGTAACAGGCAAGGGGGGGCGCACACGGACCGTGCCGGTGGGACGGCTCGCCTTGGAAGCGCTTCGCGCCTGGATCGCCGCACGTGCCACATGCAGCCACGCCTCGCACAGCCCGGCACTGTTCATCACACGACGCGGCACGCGGATCGGGGTGCGGGCGGTACAGAAGCGGCTGGAAAAGCACGCGCGCGAACGCCAGCTCGGACAGCACCTGCACCCGCACATGCTGCGTCACTCCTTTGCCACGCATCTGCTCGAATCGAGCGGCGATCTGCGTTCGGTACAGGAGATGCTGGGGCACGCGAACCTCGCGACCACGCAGGTCTACACCCACCTCGATTTCCAGCACCTCGCAAGGGTTTACGACGCAGCGCATCCGCGCGCCGGGCGCAAGAACCGCGGGAACCCGACGTCATGAGCACTGTCGGGGTCCGATCCAGACACCGCTTTGCACTGATCACCTTCGACCTCGACGATACGCTCTGGAGCGTACAGCCGGTACTGCTGCGCGCCGAGCAACAGGTCGAGGCATGGATGCAAGAACACTGTCCCGACGTCGCACTACGTTTCGATCGCAGCGCACTGATGCAACTGCGGCTGCAGACACATCGCGAGCGGCCGGAACTGCGCCACAGCGTCAGCGCATTGCGTATCGAGGCAATGCGTCGTGCGCTGCTCGACACCGGCTATGGCAACGCCGAGGCAGTCCGCCTCGCGCAGGCGGCGTTCGATGTGTTCATGCACTGGCGACACGCCGTGGAACCGTTCGCCGCAGTCGACATGGTTCTCGGCACACTTGCGCGCGAACGTGTGCTGGGCGCCCTGACCAACGGCAACGCCGACGTGTTCCGCATCTCGATAGGACGACACTTCCGGTTCGCGTTCACGGCCGACGATGTCGGCACATGCAAACCGGCACCGGCGCACTTCCAGGCCGCGCTGAGTGCAGCAGGCGTGACGGCGGAGCGTGCACTGCACGTCGGTGATCACAGCGAACACGATGTGGACGGAGCCCGTGCCGCCGGGATGACCGCCATCTGGTTCAATCCCGCGGGCAAGCCACGGGACGGCACCGTTCCACCACACGCGGAACTGCGCGATTTTGCAGACCTTCCTGCACTGATCGAGACGCTGGAGCACGCCTGAGGCGCGCGCCGCCGGCGTCAGGATACGTCGTCGCTCACGCTGGCAGTGATGATCGGCGGGCGCGCGCTGGCATTGGGTTCGACTTTCTCGATGCTTCCGCCGGCGGCGAGAAACGCCTGTATCTCCGCGTCGAGTTGATCGCGCAGCTTGCGGTGCGTCTCCGAAGAATGGAACTCGACCGGCTCCCCACGCGCCGCCGATGCCGGGCCTGCGTCGGCTTCCGCATCTGCCTCCGACTCTGACTCGACCTCGGCCTCACTGGCCTCCGCATCCAGGTTATCGTCGTCTTCACTCTCAACTGACATGACCAGCCCTTCCGATCTTCGACACGCAAGCCCGTTCCAGCCTCGTCGCGACGCCGCCGCGATCCAATGCGCTTACTTATAGACCAGCAACGCAAGAGTCAAAAACTTTTTTGTTCATCAGAGGCGATCGTCTTATTCCCGAACCTGATGCACGACTGCGGTGTCAGATTGCATCCGGCCCTGCCTCACCGGTGCGAATGCGGATCACCTGCTCGAGCGGCGTGACGAAGATCTTCCCGTCGCCGATCTTGCCGGTATTCGCCGCCGCCCGGATGGCCTCGATCACGAGGTCGGTGCGCGCGTCGTCGATCGCTATCTCCAGCTTCACCTTCGGCAGGAAATCGACCACATACTCCGCGCCACGGTAAAGCTCCGTGTGTCCCTTCTGGCGCCCGAAGCCCTTTACCTCGCTGACCGTCACACCCTGCACTCCGACATCCGACAGCGCAGAACGCACGTCGTCGAGCTTGAAGGGCTTGATGATCGCCGTGATCAGTTTCATCGCGTTTCTCCCCGGTCCTGTGGCAACGGCAAATGCGGAAGCAGCACAGTTTGCCGGATGCGAAGCGTGCTGCGAAGAGCAAAGGAAAGGCGAAGGCCGATCCTGATGACGACGCTGGCGATGGTGTTCGGCGTCGTGCCGCCTGCTGAGACAGCTCGAGCGCTGCCTTGCGGTCGAGCTGCAGACCGGTAATTGCGGCGCGGCTCACTCGCAATGCGCCGCGATCGTATCGGCGAGCTGGCTTTCGTAGCGGATACGCTCGTCGGCTGCGAGGATCTCCCGCTCGCCCTGCGCGTTGCGGCGAACCAGATAGGAGGAGTGGCGCGCATTTTCGAGCTCCTCGCGCAGCACGGCACAGGACTGCTCGCGCTCGGCAGCCCGGCTCGTCGCCTCGGCGGCAGCCGCTGCACGCTCGCTTCGCTCGGCATCCCACACCTCGAGCAGACGGCGGCTGCGCTCGCGATGCTGCTCCAGTTCGGGGTCTGTCTGCCCGCTCTGGCGCTGTGGCGCATCGATGCGCTCGATCTTGCCCGCACCCTCCGGCGCGCGGTCGCCATAGTGGACACGGCCTTGCGCGTCGGTCCAGCGATAGATCTCGGCCCCGGCCGCTGCAGGAACGGCGAGCGACAACAGCGTCGCAACGAGCATCATGCGCATGCACCACCCCCGGACAGGTGTCCGTCCTGCATGTGCACAAGATAAAAAAGCGCCCCGCAGGGCGCAACAGGAGACCGCGGAGTGCGAGGATCAGAGGTTGTAGCCACGTTCGTCGTGCAACGCGATGTCGAGGCCGATCGTCTCCTCCTCGTCACTGACGCGCAATCCGACGACCCGATCGACCAGCTTCAACAACACGTAGCTCAGCACGCCGGTGTAGATCACCGTGAACGCTATGCCCCTGGCCTGGATCCAGACCTGCGCCGGGATGTGCTCGACGGTGCCGAAGCCGCCCAGCGCCGGCGCCGCGAACACCCCGGTCAGCAGCGCGCCGACGATGCCGCCCACGCCGTGCACACCGAAGACGTCGAGCGAATCGTCGTAACCGAGCGCACGCTTCAGGCGGGTGGCGGTGTAGAAGCACAGCACACCCGAGGCCAGGCCGATCACCAGCGCGCCGACCGGGCCGACGGTACCGGCGGCGGGCGTGATCGCCACCAGGCCGGCGACCACACCCGAGGCAATGCCGAGCACCGAGGGCTTGCCGTGGCTGATCCACTCGGCGCACATCCAGCCCAGCGCGGCCGCTGCTGTGGCGATCTGCGTTACCGCCATCGCCATGCCGGCGGTACCGTTGGCGGCCACCGCCGAACCGGCGTTGAAGCCGAACCAGCCCACCCACAGCATCGAGGCGCCGACCAGGGTGAGCCCCAGGTTGTGCGGCGGCATCGCGGTGTACGGATAGCCCTTGCGCTTGCCGAGCACGAGGCAGGCGACGAGGCCCGCGATGCCGGCGTTGATGTGTACCACGGTGCCGCCGGCGAAGTCGAGCACGCCCCAGTCCCCCATCAGCGCGCCGTCACCGCTCCAGACCATGTGCGCGATCGGCAGGTAACAGACCGTGACCCACAGCGCCATGAACAGCATCATCGCGGAGAACTTCATGCGCTCGGCGAAGGCGCCCACGATCAGCGCCGGCGTGATGATCGCGAAGGTCATCTGGAACATCACGAATACCGACTCCGGAATGCGGTACACCAGCGAATCCACGCCGAGCCCGGCGAGGAACGCCCGCGATAAGCCGCCCACGAAGGAGTTCAGGTTGGTGACACCCTTCTCCATGCCGGTGGTGTCGAAGGCCATGCTGTAGCCGAACACGGTCCACAGCACGCTGACCATCGCGGTGATCGCGAAGCACTGCATCAGCACCGACAGCACGTTCTTCGAACGCACCATGCCGGCGTAGAAGAGCGCAACGCCCGGGATCGTCATGAACAGCACCAGCGCGGTGGCGGTCAGCATCCAGGCCGTGTCGCCCGAGTCGAGCGTCGGTATGTCCTGGGCCAGTGCCAGCGCCGGCAGTGCCAGCAGTAGAGGCGCAGCAAATGCGCGCACGAGTAGCGTCGAGGTCTTCATAGCGCATCCTCCCCTGTTTCGCCGGTGCGGATGCGCACCGCCTGCTCCACTGCAAGGACGAAGATCTTGCCATCGCCGATCTTGCCGGTACGCGCCGCCCGCACGACCGTCTCGATCACGCCATCCACGAGCGCGTCGGCAACGACGATTTCGATGCGCACCTTGGGCAGAAAGTCGACGGCGTACTCGGCACCACGATAGAGCTCGGTATGGCCTTTCTGACGGCCGAAGCCCTTCACCTCGCTTACGGTGATCCCCTGCACGCCTATCTCCGACAGCGCCTCGCGCACATCGTCGAGCTTGAAGGGTTTCACGATGGTCGTGATCATTTTCATGTTCGCTTCTCCTCGATGACGACCCGCTGGGGCGGCCGTGGTTGGTTTCAGAGCGACCGGCCGACCGAGAACACCACTCGCGCGTCGGCGTCGCTGGAGTCGACCCCGTAGAGGTCTTCGATCGTGCTGTCCCAGTAGGTCAGCGCGAAGCTGAAGCTGCCGACCGACTTGCCCAGCCCGATCGACCACTCGGTGTATTCGTCCTCGCCTGGCTCGAACAATCCCTTCTCGCTCATCAGGTTCATCGCCACGTGCAGCGACAGCGTCAGATCGAAGGGCAACGGGTGGGCGTAGTTCAGGTACGGGTAGTACAGTTCGACCTCGTCTCCGAGCGCGTCGGTGGCGCTGTCACCGACGTACTCGGGGGACCAGTTGAGTCCCGCCGTCAGGCCGCCCCACGTGAACGCGAGCATTGCCTCCACGTAGTCGAACTGCGGATCACCGTCGTAGCGGTAGTAGGCGACGCCGATCTTGTAGCTGCACGACGAGCAGCTGAGCCGAGCCGCGTAGCCACCGTAGAAATCGAGTTCGGTACTCGCATCGGTACCGAAGTCCACGTTTGACGCCCACACGCCGGCGTAGATGCCGTTGTCGAAGGCGGCGTCGAAGCCGCCCTGGATCGCGGGGCGCTCCTGCGTCTGCGACACGCCGCGGAAGACGTAATCGGTGGCGAGTGTCACGTTGCCCGTGTAGTTGCCCGCGTGCGCGTGCGCACCGGTCATCGCCAGGGTGGCGGCTGCGAGTGCCAGTATCGCTTTCATTTGCATCGTCGTGTCTCCTTGCCTGGGGTTCAGCAGCCGCACGCACTGTACTCACGCGTATTCGGCTGCCTCGGATAGAACACTGCACATCATGTGCCAGTCTTGGAAATGGCTTTTGAAAACACGCGTCATCCGTGATTCACGGAGCACGCACGATGCTGCGGGTGTGAATACCGCACGCTCGCGCGCACCATTGCGGTGCGCTCTGTGGTGTCAGCGCGATCACGGCGTGATCTCGGCGCGCGCGGCGGCGCCACAATCGTTTAGAATCGACGCCGGTCCGGTCGGGCGTGAACAGTGATGATCGAAGACAAGCTTCTGCGCGGCCTCGGCGATCAGCTCGGTCGCTTCATCGGCGACGCTGCGCTGCGCGAGGACATGCAGAAGAGTCTCGAAACGGTGGCCCAGGGCGCGTTCGCGCGCCTCGATCTGGTGACTCGCGAACAGTTCGACGCCCAGATCGAACTGCTGCGGCAAGCACGCGAACAGATCGAACGACTGGAGGAAGAACTCACGCGTGCACAGCTGCGACTGACCGAACTGGAGCGTGACCGCGAATAACGCCGTCACGCAACCCGCTCACCATGCATCCAGGGACGGATCATGCAACTCGCCACACTCTCCACCCGCGCCCAGATCGGCATCGTCGCACCCGCGGTTCGCGTCGAAGTCCATCTGTCGAGCGGCCTGCCACAGATCGCGATCGTCGGGCTGCCGGAAACGGCGGTGCGCGAGAGCAAGGACCGCGTGCGCAGTGCCATTCTCAATTCCCTGTTCGATTTTCCGCTCAGCCGCATCACGGTCAACCTGGCTCCTGCGGATCTGCCGAAGGACGGTGGCGGGCGCTACGACCTGCCGATCGCGCTCGGGATACTTGGCGCCTCGGGCCAGATCGGCCGCGATGCGCTGGAGGGCTTCGAGTTCATCGGCGAGCTTGCGCTGAACGGCGACATCCGGCCCGTGTACGGCGCACTGCCCGCAGCGCTTGCCTGCCATGAAGCCGGACGCACGCTGGTGCTGCCAGCCGCAAACGCGGCCGAGGCGGCGCGCATCCCCGGCGCCTGCGTGCTGCCGGCGCGCAATCTGCTCGAGGTATGCGCCCATCTGAACGGCCAGGTCCTGATCGAGCCGCAGCGCGCGTTCGCCGAGCCGGAGCCTGTTGCAGCAGGATTGGATCTGTCGGACGTGCTCGGGCAGGAATGCGCGAAGCGCGCGCTGGCGGTGGCGGCGGCGGGCGGCTTGAACCTGTTGCTGAGTGGTCCACCGGGGACCGGCAAGACGATGCTTGCGAGCCGGCTGCCGGGAATCCTGCCGCCGCTGAACGACGCCGAGTGGCTGGAGGTCGCCTCGATTCGCTCGCTTGCGGGTTTCGACGAAATCGGCACACCGCTCGGTGCACGCCCTTTCCGCGCACCGCATCGCTCGGCGTCCGCAGTGGCGCTGGTCGGCGGCGGCAGCACGCCACGACCGGGCGAGATCACCCTGGCGCACCATGGCGTACTGTTTCTCGACGAGCTGCCGGAGTGGCCGCGCCGCCTGCTGGAACTGCTGCGCGAGCCGCTGGAGTCGGGCAACATTGCGATCGCCCGCTCGGCGCGGCGGGTGAATTTCCCGGCACGTTTCCAGCTCGTCGCCGCAATGAACCCCTGCCCGTGCGGTTATCTCGGGTCGGGCTTTCGCGACTGCCACTGCACGCCCGAGCAGATTGCGCGCTATCGGGACCGCCTCAGCGGTCCGTTGCTTGACCGCTTCGACATGCGGGTAGAGGTATCCCGCCCCGGTGACGCGCTGTTCGACACCGGGGCGACCGAGCGCGGCGAAGCAAGCGGCACGATTCGCCAGCGCGTGATCGCGGCACGTGAGCGCCAGTTGCTGCGCCAGCGGGCGACCAACAGCAGCCTCGGTGGACGCGAGCTGGAACGCGTTGCACGGCTTGAGCCGGGCGATCACGAGCTGCTGGTGATGGCGACCAGACGCTGGGGTCTGTCGGCGCGTGCGTACCACCGGGTGTTGCGCGTGGCACGCAGCATTGCCGATCTGGAGGATTGCGCCGAGATCGGCTCGACGCACCTCGCCGAGGCGCTGGGCTACCGGATGCGCGAGCGGGCGGGCAGCGAACCCGCAATCACGCCAGGTTGAGGCCGGCGCGAGCGAGCGGGTGAACGTCGGGCTGGATCTTGTGCATCAGGTCCGGGAACCGCAGCGGACGCGAAAAATAATAGCCCTGCACCTGGTCGCAGGCATGTTCGCGCAGGAACCGCACCTGCTCGACGGTTTCAGCCCCTTCGGCGATGACCACCAGCCCGAGATTGTGTGCAAGGCTGATCATCGCCTTCACGATCGTTGCATCGTCCTGCGTCACGGGCAGGTTCTTGACGAAACTGCGATCGATCTTCAACGCGCCGATCGGCAGCCGCTGGATGTGTGCAAACGACGAATATCCGGTGCCGAAATCATCGAGCGAGAACGTCGGTCCCAGCGCGCGGATCGCCTGCATGCAGTGCTCGGTGTGCTCGCCGTGCGCCATGATCGCGGTTTCTGTCAGTTCGAACTCGAGGCGGCGCGCATCGATGCCGGCGCCATCGATGATGTTGCCTACGGTCTGCGCAAACTTTTCGTCGGCAAACTGCTTGAAAGACAGGTTCACCGCGATGTGGAACGGATCGACGCCGTGCGCATCCAGCGTGCGCATGTCCTCACAGGCCTGGTGCACCACCCAGTAGCCGAGCGGCACGATGAGTCCGATCTCTTCGGCGAGCGGGATGAAATCCGCCGGTGAAACCACTCCGCGTACCGGGTGGTTCCAGCGCAGCAACGCCTCGACCCCGGCGATGCGCTCATCGTCGAGCGCGATCCGCGGCTGGTAATACAGCTCGAACTCGCCACGGCGCAAGGCACGCCGCAGATCGGCTTCGAGGTACATCTGGTTCATCGCCTCGACGTTCATTTTCTCCGTGTAGAAGCGATACGCGCTGCCGCGCAAGCCCTTGGCCTGGTACATGGCCATGTCGGCATGCTTGAGCAGCGCATCCGCGGTGTCGCCCGCCTCCGGGTACACCGCGATG
>DAOLKH010000002.1:0-18329 GCA_035331685.1 Pseudomonadales bacterium | reverse complement strand
CGCGGCAGCCAGTGTCAGCAGCATGGCGGTCTCACGGGCGCCGGGGGCGCGAATCGTCGCCGTGGAGCGCACCGGACCGAACATGCTGCGATGCACCATCGCCAGTGAGTACGCTGCGGCGAGCACGAGCCCGGCGGCTGCCACCACGACCGCCACCGGAACCGTTGCGTAACTGCCGGCAAGGATCAGGAATTCACCGACGAAATTGCCGGTGCCGGGCAGCCCGAGCGAGGCCATCGCAAAGAACATCAACATCGGTGGCAGAAACGGCAGCCGCGACCACAGTCCGCCCATCTGGCGCATATCGCGCGTATGCAGTCGCTCGTAGAGTTGACCGCACAGGATGAACAGCGCCGATGCGGACAGGCCGTGCGCGATCATCTGCACCACCGCGCCCTTGATCGCCATCGCGCTGCCGGCGTAGATACCGATCAGCACGAAGCCCATGTGCGAGATCGAGGTGTAGGCGACCAGACGCTTGATATCGGTCTGTGCAAACGCGAGCACCGCGCCGTAGAAGATGCCGGTGATGCCAAGCCAGGTCGCGATCGGCGCAAATTCGGCCGATGCGTGCGGAAAAAACGGCAGCGCGAAGCGCAGCATGCCGTAGGCAGCCGTCTTCAGCAGCAGTCCGGCAAGGTCGACCGAACCCGCAGTGGGAGCCTGCGAGTGCGCATCGGGCAGCCAGCCGTGCAGGGGTACGATCGGCAGCTTGACCGCAAATGCGACGAAGAAGCCGAGCATCAGCAGATATTCGACGCTGGGGGCGAGTTGCGTTCCACGCAGGACTTCGTAGTCGAAGCTGAGCACACCGGTGGTGTTGAAGTGCGCGAATGCGAGTCCCAGTATCGACAGCAGCATCAGCAGCCCGGATGCCTGCGTATAAATGAAGAACTTCGTTGCAGCCGAGATCCGCGATTTGCTGCTCGCGGCGCGATGTCCCCACAGCGCGATCAGGAAGTACATCGGTACCAGCATCATTTCCCAGAACAGGAAGAACAGGAACAGGTCGAGGGCCAGAAAGACGCCGATCACACCGCCGAGGATCCACAGCAGGTTCAGGTGGAAGAAACCGGTGTTGCGCCGGATCTCGCTCCACGAACACAGTACCGACAGCACGCCGAGGAAGCCGGTCAGCACGATCAGCGCGAGCGACATGCCGTCGACGCCGAGGTGGATGTCGATGCCGAGCGCCGGGATCCACTCCATGTGGAACTGCATCTGCCATTGCGGTGCGTCGAGCACGTTCGCGCCGAGGTGGTAGTCGCCGGTGAGCCACAGATTGACAGCCAGCGCGGTGACCACTGTCATCGCGATCAGCGCAATCCAGCGCGGCGTGTTGCCGTAGCCGTCGGTCTGCCAGCACAGCAGTCCGGCGAGAATCGGAATCAGGATCAGCCAAGCGAGCAGCATGACCGGCGCTTCCCCTAGTGCAGGTTGATCATGACTACGGCCAGCATCGCCAGCGCGCCGAGCGCGATCGAGGCGATATACCAGCGCAGTCTGCCGGTTTGCGGCGTTACGGTGGCGCGATTTGCCACGCGCACGGCGAGCGGCAACAGGGCGACCGTCATGTCGAGCCCGTCGCGACGTTCCTCGCGTGCGAGGAAGCGGAACGGGCGCACGATCAGACGGTCGTACAGTGCGTCGAAACCGAATGCGTTCAGCCACCAGTGGGCGATGAAGCGCCCCGGGGCAGTGGCCGCGATCCGGTTCACGAGTTCACGCCGGCCGAGGAACAGCAACGCTGCGAGCACGATGCCGACGATCCCGACCCCGGCCGACAGTGCTTCGACGAAGTGCTTGCCGGAGCCACCGTCCTCGCCGGGCGAGAGCGGCAGCACGTCGGCGAGGGGCAGCCTGATCAGTCCGCCGACGGCGGTGGAAAGCACGAGCAGGATCGCGAGTGGCACCACACGGGCCAGTCCGGGGCGCAGATGCACGTGGAGCTGCTCCTGCCCATGGAACACGGTGAAGATCAGGCGGAATGTATAGATCGAAGTGAGCAGTGCGCCCACCAGGCCCGCGGTGAGCAGGTGCATGTTGCCGGCGGCGTAGGCCGACCACAGAATTTCGTCCTTGGAGTAGAACCCTGCCGTCACGAACGGCAGCGCGCACAGCGCCAGCCCGCCGACCAGGAAACAGGCGTACTCGAATGGCAACTGCCGGCGCAGTCCACCCATCTTGCGGATGTCCTGCTCATGGTGGCAGGCGACGATCACCGCTCCTGCGGTGAGGAACAGCAGGGCCTTGAAGAAGGCGTGCGTCATCAGGTGAAAGATCGCCGCACTCCAGGCGCCGGCACCGAGCGCGAGAAACATGTAGCCGATCTGTGCCATCGTCGAATAGGCCAGTACGCGCTTGATATCGGTCTGCACCAGTGCGCACAGGCTGGCGATCAGCAGCGTGACTGCACCCACGTTGCCGACCAGTGCGAGCGCATCGGGTGCGAGCGTGAACAGCCCGTGCATGCGCGCGATCAGGTACACACCGGCGGTGACCATCGTGGCGGCGTGGATCAGCGCCGAGACCGGCGTCGGGCCGGCCATCGCGTCGGGGAGCCAGGTCTGCAGCGGGAGCTGTGCCGATTTGCCGACGGCACCTCCGAGCAGCAGCAGCGCAACCAGCGTCGGTAGCGCATCGCCGCGGGTGAAATGCTGCGGAGCGCGGGCCAGCAGTTCGCTGATGTCCAGCGTGCCGAACGTGGTGACCAGGATGAAGAGCGCGATCGCGAGGAACACATCGCCGATGCGGGTGACCAGGAAGGCCTTCATTGCCGCATCGTTGTTCGTCACAGCGCCGTAGTAGAAGCCGATCAGCAGGTACGAGCACAGGCCCACGCCTTCCCAGCCCAGATACAGCAGCAGCAGGTTGTCCGCGAGCACCAGCATCACCATGCTGGCGACGAACAGGTTCATGTACGCGAAAAAGCGTGAGTAGCCTTCCTCGCCGCGCATGTACCACGACGCGAACACGTGGATCAGGAAGCTCACGCCGGTGACCACGCCGAGCATCGTCAGTGACAGCCCGTCCAGATGCAGCCGGATGCCGGCACTGAAATCGCCCACCGTCATCCAGGTCCACAGCGTCTCCACGCGAGGCTGTCCGAAGTCGAGCGCGAGCAGGGTGGTCGCGAGTGCCGAGATACCGACCGTGCCGGAGCCGATCGCTGCGGTGGCGTTCTCGCCGAGCCTGTTGCGCGAGAACGCGAGCAGCAGGTAACCGGCCAGGGGGGCGATGAAAGTGATGCTGAGCAGGCTCATCCGCGCATCTCGCTGGCAGCGTCGATGTCCAGGGAATTGAAGCGCCGGTACAGTTGCAGCACCAGCGCCAGGCCGATCGATGCCTCGGACGCTGCAAGCGCCAGCACCAGGATGAACATGATCTGTCCGTCCGCCTGTGCCCAGCGACTGCCCGCAGCGACGAATGCGAGTGCCACCGCGTTGGTCATCACCTCGAGGCACATCAGCATGAACAGGAAATTGCGCCGCACCATCAGCCCCGCGAAGCCGATGCAGAACAGCGCTGCCGCGAGCAACAGCGCGTGCTCCAGCGGTACCGATGCGTTGTCGATCATCGTGCGTCTCCTTCTCCCGCCGTGCGGGTCGCGTTCAGCGGTGGTCGTCACGCCCCAGGTGATACGCAGCCACCAGGGCACCGAGCAGCAGCAGCGACGCCAGTTCGACCGCGAGCACATAGGGCCCGAACAGCGCTATGCCGACTGCCTTGGGACCCACCTCCGTGGCGCCTGCGCCACCCGGCGCTCCGACGATCGCGCGCAGCAGTGCGCCGAGCAACAGGGCTGCGAGCAGCGTCGGACCAGCCCATGCGCGCGGCTTCAGCCAGGCACGCTCCTGCGCGATCGTCTCGCTGCCGAGGTTCAGCATCATCACGACGAACACGAACAGCACCATGATCGCGCCGGCGTAGACGATCACTTCGAGTGCACCGGCGAACGGCGCCCCAAGTGCAAAGAAGACGCCTGCCACCGCGAGCAGCGACACCACCAGGTACAGCAGCGCGTGTACCGGCCTTGCGTTCGTGACCACGCCCAGAGTCGCCAGCAGCGCGACCAGTGCACAGATATAGAAGGCCTCTTGCATCGGTTCGGCTCTCCCTACGGCAGCAACGTACGCACGTCGATCGGCTCCGCCTCGTGCTGTGCGGCTCCCTTCGGCTTGCCCGCGATCGCCATGCCTGCGACGCGATAGAAGTTGTAGTCGTGATTCTTGCCGGTACCGGCGATCAGCAGATCCTGCTTCTCGTAGACCAGGTCCTGGCGGTGGTATTCGGCAAGCTCGAAATCCGGGGTGAGCTGGATCGCACTGGTCGGGCACGCCTCCTCGCACATGCCGCAGAAAATGCAGCGCGAGAAGTTGATGCGGAAGAACTCCGGATACCAGCGACCGTCGTCGCGTTCGGCCTTCTGCAGCGAGATGCAGCTCACCGGGCAGGCGACCGCGCACAGATTGCAGGCCACGCAGCGCTCGTCACCGTCGGGATCACGCGTCAGCACGATGCGCCCGCGATAGCGAGGCGGCAGGTACACCGGTTGCTCGGGGTACTGGATCGTCGCCCGCTTGCGCTTCAGACGCCAGAAGATCATCCACATGCTGCGCAGGTTGGTACCGAACCCGACGAGTATCGCGCGCAACCATCTCATCGTCTCATCCTCTCGCCAGCAGCACGGCGCCGGTGAACAGCAGGTTCAGCAGCGTCACCGGCAGGCACACGATCCAGCCTGCCATCATCAGATGGTCGTAGCGCGGGCGCGGCAGCGCGGCGCGCAGCAGGATGAACAGCATCACGAAGAACAGCGTCTTCACGATGAACCATGCCGGTGCCAGCCACGCGGGTCCCGGTCCGAGCCAGCCGCCGAGGAACAGCGTGGTCAGCAATGCCGATACGACGACGATGCCTACGTATTCACCGACGAAGAACATCGCCCATTTCATGCCGGCGTACTCGGTGTGGTAGCCGGCAGCGAGTTCCTGCTCGGCTTCCGGCAGGTCGAAGGGCGCACGGTGCGTGACCGCGATTCCGGCCAGCGCGAAGGTGATGAAACCGAGAAACTGGGGCACGATGAACCACAGTCCGCGCTGCGCCTCGACGATCTCGCGCATGTTGAACGAGCCGGCCAGGGCGACCACGCCCATCACCGACAATCCCATGAACACCTCGTAGCTCAGCGTCTGCGCAGCCGCGCGCATTGCGCCGAGCAGCGAGTATTTGCTGTCGCTGGACCAGCCGGCGAACAGCACCGCGTAGACGGCGATTCCAGCCATGGCGAGAAAGAACAGGATGCCGATATTGAAATCCGCGACCTGCCAGCCGGGTGCCACCGGCACGATCATGAACGAGATCAGCAGCACGCTCATCGCCAGTACCGGCGCCAGCAGGAAGGTCAGACGATCCGCGAACGGCGGGATCCAGTCCTCCTTGAACAGCATCTTCAGCACGTCGGCAGGCAACTGGAAGATGCCCTGCCAGCCAACCCGGTTGGGACCGTAGCGGTCCTGCCACAGGGCAAGCACGCGCCGTTCGATGAAGCTGAGGTAGGCGGAAAAGATCACCGCCACGAGCAGGATCACGATCGCCTTGAACACAGCCCACAGGATCGCGAGGGTTTCCGGTGCGATGAAGCTCATGGCCCGTCTCCCGGTTCGAGCCGCGCACCGCTACCGGCGAGCACGGGGCCTGTGTCGGGAAGTCCGGCCGGCACGCCGATCACACCGATGGCAAGCGTGTCGCGCAGCTCCAGCGCCGCGCTGAAAACGTGGTTGCCGACCGTGACGCGCACGTTCTGGCCAGCGAGCAGTCCGGAGCGCCTTGCGTCGTCCGGGTGCAGTGCGACGTACGGGGCAGGGACCAGCGTCTGCGTGACCGCAGCGCGCGCCGACAATTCCTCGCTGCCGAACAGGTGGTAGAGCGGTGCGAGCTGCCAGCCCTGTGTTGCCGGCAGGTGCGCCGTCGCATAGCCGGCGCTGGCATCGGTCTCGATCAGGCGCACGCCGGAGTCGCCGGCACGCAGGTGGCCACCGACCTCATCCTGAAACTTGTTCCAGGCCTGCGGCGAGTTCCAGCCGGGACTCCAGGCGAACGGGATCAGCGAACCTGGTTCCTCTGGCCCGGCGTAGCCTTCCATCGAGAACGCAAGTGCGCTGTCCGGATCCTGCGGTACGCGCGGCTCGTGCACCGAGATGTTTGCGCGCATCGCAGTGCGCCCCGAGTACCGCGGCGGTTGGCGTGCGATGCGTCTTCCATGCACGCGGGTCGTTGCATCCGGTGCAGCAGCGACGATCCCGGCCAGTGCCGGATGTTCGCGAGCGCATGCGGCGATTATCTCGTCCAGCGTCTGCCATGACGCCGCACCCTGCTCGCCGCTTGCCTGCAGCGCAGCCAGCCAGCGCCAGCTTTCGCGGATCTGTGTTGCGATATTGAAGTACGCCGGATCATGGACCTGGAAGTAGCGCTGGGCGCGGCCCTCGCTGCTGACCAGCGTGCCGTCGCCTTCGGCAAAACTTGCGCTCGGCAGCAACAGGTGTGCCTGCTGTGCGGTCCGGGTGAGCTGGTGGTCGATGACCACGATGCAGCGTGCGCGCGCCAGCGCCGCGTCGACCAGCGCCGCGTCGGCGCGCCGGTAGAGATCGTTCTCGAGCACGAACAGTACGGTGTTGGCGTCGATGGTTGCCAGCGTCTGCTCGACGTCACCGCCTCCGAGCAGGGCCACCCCCATGCTGTTGGCTTCCGGCAGCGACAGCGTCAGCGCCGGTTGCTGGCCGCGGGCGGCGAGTGCGCGCGTGATGTTCGCGCACGCATCGAGCAGTGCGCCACTGCGCAGGCCGGTGCCGGAAACGATAAGCGGGCGCCGGGCGCCTGCCAGTGCGTTGGCTGCTTCCGCGGCGAAGGTGCCGAGTTCCTGGTCCACCGCGATGGCCGGTGCCGCAGGGTCGAGTGCATGCGCAATTGCAAGGCCAATCTGCGCGATGCGTTCGGGGTCGACGCGCAGCGTGCGCTGTGCCACGTCGTCGAGTCGCGTGGCGTCCACTGCCGCGATGAACAGGGGGTGGCGTTCGTCCTGCCCGATCACGGCGAGCGCTTCGGCCTGCCAGGCGTGGATCCGGCGCTGCGCGGCCAGTTCCACCGCCTTGCCGCGTACGGCCTGGCGCAGCGCGAGCGCCACGCGCGGTGCGGTCATGGTCGGGTCTTCGCCGAGCACCAGAATGGCGTCGCAGGACTCGATCTCGCGCAGCGACGGGGTGCGTGCCGCGCCGTGACGCAGCAACGCCAGAGTCTGCGTGAACAGCGCGGCCTCGGCAGCGTCGGTTCCGATCGAGAAGTTTGCGGCACCGACCAGTTGCTGCAGGGCAAAGTTGCTTTCCAGACTCGCGCGCGGCGAACCGATACCGACCAGGCGCGCATCGCGCATCACGGTCGCGACGCGCTCGAGCCCACCGGCGACGCTGGCCGCCTCGAACTCGGAACCGGCACGCGCGAACATCTGGCGCGGGCGGTCGGGACGATTCACGTAGCCGTAGCCGAAGCGCCCGCGATCGCACAGGAAATAATGATTCACCGCGCCGTTGAAACGGTTCTCGATGCGGCGCAGCTCGCCGTAGCGTTCGCCTGCGCTGGTATTGCAGCCCACCGCGCACTGCTGGCACACGCTGGGAGCGAACTGCATGTCCCACTTGCGGCTGTAACGATCGGAATGCGTGCGGTCGGTGAACACGCCGGTGGGGCAGACTTCGGTGAGATTCCCCGAAAACTCGTTCTCGAGCAGCCCGTCGCCGACACGCCCGAAGTAGACGCTGTCGTGCGCGGCAAAGACGCCGAAATCGCTGCCGTCGGCATAGTCGTTGTAGTAGCGCACGCAGCGGTAGCAGGCGATGCAGCGGTTCATCTCGTGATTGATGAACGGACCGAGGTCCTGGTTGTGGTGCGTGCGCTTGTCGAAACGGAAGCGGCGGTCGCTGTGCCCGCTCATCACCGTCATGTCCTGCAGGTGACAATGTCCGCCCTCCTCGCACACAGGACAGTCGTGCGGGTGGTTGACCATCAGGAACTCGATGACGCTCTTGCGGAATTCGCGGGCCTCTTCGTCGTCGATCGAAATCCAGGTGTTGTCCGTGGATGGCGTCATGCACGACATTACGATGCGACCCTGCCGATCGTCGGCGTCGCGGTACATCTTGACTGCGCACTGGCGGCACGCGCCGACCGAACCAAGCGCCGGGTGCCAGCAGAAGTACGGTATGTTCAGCCCCAGTGACAGGCACGCGTGCAGCAGGTTGTCGCTGCCTTCGACCTCGTAGCTCTTGCCGTCGACGTGGATCGTCGCCATCACACGGTTCCCTTGCTTGCTGCAGGCGCATGGATGCCGCTTTCGAACTCGGAGCGGAAAAAGCGCAGCGCGCTCTGCAGCGGTTCGACGGCACCGGGGGCGAGTGCACAGTATGTGCGCCCCGGGCCCAGGTGTCTGGTCATGTCTTCCAGTATCTCGATATCGCCGGGGCGTCCTTCGCCGCGCTCGATTGCGCGCAGCAGCTTGACCGACCACGGCAATCCGTCGCGGCATGGCGTGCACCAGCCGCAGGACTCGCGCGCGAAGAATTCCTCGAGGTTGCGCACCACCGGCACGATCGGCTGGCTGCGATCGACGACCATGATCAGCCCGGTTCCGAGGCGGCTGCGCGCCTTCGCGATCGTGTCGTAGTCCATCGCAAGGTCGAGGTGCTCTGGCAGCAGGAAGTCGGTAGAGGCACCGCCCGGCAGCCATGCCTTGAGTTCCAGCCCGGGTTGCATCCCGCCGGCGTGTTCCTCGAGGATCTCGCGTGCGCTGGTACCGATCGGCAGTTCCCACAGGCCGGGGCGGCGCACGCGCCCGGAAGCGCCGTACAGCTTGGTGCCGCTGTCGCTGCTGCGGCTGCGTGACAGACCCGTGTACCACTGCGCGCCCTGCAGCACGATTTCGGGCAGGTTGCACAGGGTTTCGACGTTGTTGACGATCGTCGGCCGTCCCCAGGCACCGGCGATCTGCGGGAACGGCGGCTTTGCGCGCGGGTTGGCGCGCCGGCCTTCGAGCGAGTTGATCAGCGCGGTCTCTTCACCGCAGATGTAGCGACCGGCGCCGGTGTGCACGAACAGGTCGAAGTCCCAGCCGGTGCCAAGGATGTTCTGCCCCAGATAGCCCCGCTCGCGCGCCTCGGCAAGCGCACGCTGCAGGCGCTCGGTGGCCAGCACGTATTCACCGCGCAGGAAGATGTAGCCGCGTGTGGCCTGGATCGCCCATGCGGCGAGGATCATCGATTCGATGAGCTGGTGCGGCAACTGCTCCAGCAGGAGACGGTCCTTGAAGGTGCCGGGCTCCATTTCGTCGGCATTGCACAGCAGGTACTTGGTGCCTGCGTCGGCACCCATCGGCACCAGGCTCCACTTGACGCCGGTCGGAAACCCGGCGCCACCGCGCCCGCGCAGGTTCGAGTCCTTGACCAGTTGCGTCAGTGCCGTCGGCTCGATGCCCGGGAGCGCCTGGCGTACCGCAGCGTAGCCATCGAGTGCCTCGTAGGCCGCGATCGCGGTCATCGGCTGCTCGTGATCGAGCCGCCACGTCAGCGGATGCGTCTCGCGTGTGCGTGCGTTCACCGGTAGCGCTCCAGCAGGGCAGGCACATCGGCCGCTGTCAGGGGACCCCAGGTGTCGTCATCGATCATCAACGACGGCCCCTTGTCGCAGTTCCCGAGACAGCATACCGGCAACAGCGTAAAGCGTCCGTCGGCGCTGGTTTCGCCCCAGTCGAGCCCGGTTGCGCTGCGCAGCGCAGCGACCAGTTCCTCGTAACCGGTGAGGAAGCATGCGATGCTGTCGCAGACCTTGATCACGTGGCGGCCGACCGGACGGCGGAAGATCATGTTGTAGAAGGTCGCCACGCCTTCGACGTCGGCTGCGGTGATGCCGAGCACTACTGCGATCGCAGGGATCGCCGCATCGGGCACCCAGCCGCGTGCACCCTGCACGGCCTTCAATGCTTCGATGCACGCGGCACGCGGGTTCTCGTAGTGCGTCATCTCGTGGCGGATCGCCGCGAGTTCGCCCTCCGACAGGAAGCCGGTATCGGTGGCCAGCGGAGTCATGCTATCAACGGTCGACATCGGCCATCACGAAATCGATGCTGGCAAGATACGCGATCATATCCGCGACCAGACTGCCGCGAATCACTGATGGTATCTGCTGCAGGTGGGGGAAACTGGGCGTGCGGATGCGGGTGCGGTAGCTCATGGTGCCTGCGTCCGATGTCAGGTAGTAACTGTTGATCCCTTTCGTTGCCTCGATCATGCGGCAGCACTCGCCAGCCGGTATCACGGGCCCCCAGGAAACGCCGACGAAGTGGTTGATCAGTGTCTCGATGTGCTGCAGCGTCCGTTCCCTGGGCGGGGGCGTGGTCAGCGGGTGGTCGGCCTTGTACGGTCCGGCCGGCATGTTGTCGAGGCACTGGCGGATGATGCGCACGCTCTGGCGCATCTCTTCCAGGCGTACGGTTGCACGGTCGTAGCAGTCGCCGTTGTGCGCCAGTGGCACCTCGAAGTCGAAGTTCTGGTAACCCGAGTAGGGGCGTGCCTTGCGCAGATCGTAATTGAAGCCGGTGGCGCGCAGACTCGCACCGGTCACACCCCAGGCCAGCGCGTCGCGGCTGTCGTATTGCGCCACGCCGATCGTGCGCGAGCGCAGGATGCCGTTCTTCAGCGCTGCCTTCTCGTATTCGTCGAGCCGCCCCGGCATCCAGTCGCAGAACTCGCGCACCAGCCGGTCCCAGCCCTGGGGCAGGTCGTGCGTGAGACCGCCGATGCGGAACCATGCCGGGTGCATGCGGGCTCCGGTGATCGCCTCGATCACGTCGTAGGCCTTCATGCGATCCGTGAAGATGAAGAAGATCGGCGACATGCCACCGACATCCTGGATATAGGTGCCCAGGAACAGCAGATGGCTGGTGATGCGGAAAAATTCGCACAGCATCACGCGAATCGTCTCGACGCGCTCGGGAACGCGGATTCCGGCGAGTTCCTCGACCGCCATCACGTACGGCAGGTTGTTCATCACCCCGCCGAGATAATCGATGCGATCGGTGTACGGGATGTAGCTGTGCCACGACTGCCGCTCGGCCATCTTTTCGGCGCCGCGGTGATGGTAGCCGATGTCGGGCACGCAGTCGGCGATCTCTTCCCCGTTGAGTTGCAGCACGATGCGGAACGCGCCGTGCGCCGACGGATGGTTCGGCCCCAGGTTCAGGAACATGTAGTCCGCGTGTGCAGTACTGCGGCTCATGCCCCATTCTTCGGGAACGAAACGCAGCGCCTCCTGCTCCAGATCCTGCTTGGCAGCGTCCAGTGTGTACGGGTCGAATTCGGTGGCGCGCGCAGGATGGTCCTTGCGCAGCGGATGTCCCTTCCAGGTCCGCGGCATCATGATGCGCTGCAGGTGCGGGTGGCCGTCGAAGACGATGCCGTAGAGATCCCACACCTCGCGTTCGTACCAGTTTGCATTGGGCCAGATGCCGATCGCGGTGGGCAGACGCAGATCATCCGCCGCGAGAGCGACCTTCACGCGCACGTCACTGTTACGTTCAGGAGACAATAAATGATAGAAGACGGTGAAGTCTGCGGCCGGCAGGCCTTCGCGGTGCGCCCGCAGCCGTTCGTCGACCCCGTGGAGGTCGTAGAGCATCGCGTAGGGTTGCGGCAACTGACGCAGGAAGCGCAGCACCCGCGGCAGGTCTTCGCGGCTCACCCACACCGTCGGCAGGTGGTCGACGGTCGGCTGGTACGTGATTCTGGCGGCACCGAAGCGCTGACGCAGTTCGACGACAACGGCATGTTCGCTGCCGGGTTGTGTGCCGTCGGAATGGGGGCCGGGCTGGTTGGTCATGCTGACGCCTGCCGTATCGGGTTCGGATCGACGCAACTCATGATCAGACCTCGTCCGGAGTGCGCAGCGTGGTGGTCGCCATCCTGGCTTCCCGTCGCTGTTCGCGCTGTGAGGGCACCTCGACGCGATGGATTCCCTGATCGCCGACCATCCACGACAGCGGACGGCGCTCACTCGCGATCGAGTCCTGCAGCAGCATGAGTCCTTGCAGGAATGCTTCGGGACGTGGTGGGCAGCCCGGGATGTAGACGTCCACCGGCAGGAATTTGTCGACGCCCTGGACTACCGAATAGATGTCGTACATGCCGCCGGAGTTCGCGCAGGCGCCCATCGAGATCACCCAGCGCGGTTCGAGCATCTGCTCGTAGAGGCGCTGGATCACGGGCGCCATCTTCAGGAACGGTGTGCCCGCGATCACGATGAAGTCGGCCTGCCGCGGTGAGGCGCGGATGACCTCGGCACCAAAGCGGGCGATGTCGTGTGGCGCGGTGAACGCAGTCGCCATCTCGACGTAGCAGCATGAGAGGCCGAAGTTGTACGGCCACAGGGAGTTCTTGCGACCCCAGCCGACCGCCTTGTGCAGCACTTCCTCGAGGCGGCCGAGAAACACGCTGCGGTGCACTTCGCGTTCGGTGACTTCCGTCGCCTCGCGGGCGAGGCGTTCGGGAGTTGCGTCGGTGGCGATCGGCGTCAGGCGGTAGTCCATGTGTACCTCAACGTCCTTGCTGCCGACGCCGTGGCGGTACGTGCCAGCGCAGAGCGCCGATTCGCCACAGGTACACGAGTCCGGCCAGCAGTACCATGATGAAGATCGCCGCCTCGACGAAACCGATCCAGCCGCTCTCGCGCAGCGCCACCGCCCACGCATACAGGAACAGTGCCTCGACGTCGAAGATCACGAAGAACATGGCGACCAGATAGAACTTCGCAGGCAGTCGCAGGCGTGCGCTGCCGACCGACACGATCCCGGATTCGAAGGGCTCGGTCTTCGCGCGTCCCGAGGTGCGTCCGCCGACGATCGCGGAGACGCCCAGCATCAGTGCGCAGACGAGAAGGATGACGCCAACGAAAACGGCGACCGACCAGTACTGGGCCAGTGCATCCAGATCAGGACTCATGGTTGTCCCCTCGTTTCGTTCCGGCAGGCATCGCAATGGTTTGGACCGTGCCGCCGGTGCGTCAACATTGGGGCGCAATTATAGGGATCGCGCGCCGCTTCGCCAGTAGGCATGACCCAGTCGAGTGATGATTTTTGTAACACGGCAGCCAGCACTGCGCACATCGCAAAGAAAAGATCGATGCAGAGTCGTCGACTGCTTGCAACATTAAAAAAGCTCCATTAGAGTGCCTCGCAAGAGCGTAGCTGATTGATCCGTCCCCCGGAGAATCGGTGCGCCGCAACAAGCAATAACAGACTGCTCGAAGGTTAGATACCGATGTCATTCGTTCCCGCTGAGTCGAACTCTCTGATCAGGAGGCGCTACCCGTCATGACTCCTTCCAAATCCAGGATCACGAGGGCACTCGCCCTTCTGGTCAGTGCCGGTGCCGTTGCGCTGGTTGCAGCGCCGGCCGGTGCGCAGACGCTCGATTCGGCAGTTGCCGCACAGGGCGAGGCCGACAAGGCTGCAGCGACTTCACAGAAACGCATCAACGAGATCCGTGACCGCCTGCAGGATGCCTCGAGCCGTTTTGCAGCCGCGCAGGCCGACGCCGACAGTCTCGAGAAGTACAACGCACAGCTCGAGAAGCAGGTCACGGCACAGCGTGAGGAGATGGCTTCCATAGAGAAGCAGTTGCTCGACATCGAGACAACCAACCGCGAAGTGCAGCCACTGATGCAGCGCATGGTCGATGCACTGGAGCGTTTCATCGCGCTGGACGTTCCGTTCCTGCTCGACGAGCGCACGCAACGCGTGAAGTCGCTGCAGGAAATGATGACGCGCGCCGACGTGACGATCTCGGAGAAGTACCGCCGCATCATGGAGGCGTACCAGATCGAGCTTGAAAATGGGCGCACGCTCGACACCTATGATGGCGTCCTTACCAAGGATGGTGTCGAGCGGACCGTGTCCTTCGTGCGACTCGGACGGATCTCGTTGATGTACCAGTCGCTCGACGGAGCCGAGACCGGTTACTGGGATGCAGCTTCGAAACAGTGGGTAGTGGATAACAGTTACGCCGATGCGGTCGCTGAGGCCCGTCGGGTTGCCAAGAAGGACGGAGCGCCCGATCTGTTGACCATTCCGGTTCCAGCGCCGCAGGAGGTAGTGCAGTGATCAATTTGCGCAACATGCTCAAGTATGCAGTGGCAGCCTCGCTGCTGCAGTTCGGTGCAGTCACTCATGCCGCCGATTCTCTCGACGCACTGTTGAAGGAAGTGCAGAGTGGCCGCGGCGCCGAGCAGCAGGCCTTCGAACAGGCGAAGGTGAAGTTCAACGCCGCCAGCGAAGCCGAACAGCAGAAAATGCTGCAGGAGGCGCAGGCCCGGCGCGATGCCCTGGCCGCCAAGTCCAAGCAGTTGTCATCGCAGTTTTCCGAAAACGAGATCAAGACCAACGAGCTCGACAAGCAGTTGCGCGAAAAGGCTCTCGGTCTGGGGCTTGCAGAAATCTTCGGACTGGCGCATCAGGCTGCGGGCGACAACGCGGTGACACTCGAACAGTCCCTGATCTCGACGCAGTTCCCGCCGGCCAGCGGCGAGAATGACCGCTCGACGGTATTGCGCGAATTCGGTGCATCCAAGAAGGTGCCGGTGACGGCGGACATCGAGCGTCTCTGGTTCGAGCTGCAGCGTGAAATGGTCGCCAGTGGTCAGGTGGCGAAGTATCGTGCATCGGTGATCGCGCCGGGTGGTGAAAAGCACGAGCAGGAAGTGATCCGGATTGGCCCCTTCGTCGCCAGTTCGGAGGGCAAGGTATTGCAGTACCTGCCGAGCCTGCGATCGCTGAGCGTCTTCCCGCGGCAGCCCCCGGCACACATTCTCTCCTTCGTGAAGAAGCTCGAGTCGACCAGCAGCGGATATGTACAGGCGGTCGTCGATTCGACTCGCGGCGTGCTGATGGCGCTCTATGTGGAACGTCCTACCTGGGTGCAGCGCATCGAGCACGGCGAGCAGGTGAACTACGTGATTCTGCTGGTCGGCGCGGTCGGTGTGATCTGCTTCCTCTTGCAGCTCGTCTACCTGATCCTGGTGCGCCTGCGAGTCAGCGCGCAGTTGAAGCATCTCGACCGGCCGGTCAAGGACAACCCGCTCGGTCGGGTACTGCTTGCCTTCTCTGGCGATGGGAACAAGATCGAACAGAGTGCCGATGTTGCAGAACTGCGGATTGCCGAGGCTGTTTCACGCGAGATTCCGAAACTCGAACGCTTCCAGTCGCTGCTGCGTCTGTCGGTGGCCGCCGGTCCGCTGCTCGGCCTGATCGGTACCGTACTGGGCATGATCATGACGTTCCAGGCTATCACCGAGTCCGGTTCGGGTGACCCCAAGTTGATGGCGCACGGTATTGGTGCGGCGATGATTGCAACGGTTCTGGGTCTGGGTATCGCGATTCCCCTGCTGTTCGCCAATGCCCTGCTGACATCGTTGTCATCGGGCATGACCCAGGTGATCGAAGAACAGTCGGCCGGCATGCTGGCCGAGAACATCGAGAGGCAGCGCCGTGCTTGAGTCCATCCCGCTGGTACGTGCCATCGTCCAACTGATGGAGGATGGCGGACCGTTCGTCGCGTTGATCTTCGCCTCGGGCGTGCTGCTGTGGGCGTTGGTGTTCGAGCGCTGGTGGTTTTTCCGTACCCAGTTGCCGCGACTTGCAGCCGCCATCCAGCAGGAGTGGGCAGCCCGCAAGGATCACGACACGTGGTGTGCCAGGCAGATTCGTCAGGCATTGATTTCACGAGTCAATGCGGCGATGAAGACGGGGTTCCCCGTGTTGCAGGTCCTGGTGCCGATGGCACCGCTGCTGGGGCTGATCGGTACGGTGACCGGCATGCTCGAGGTTTTCGACTCGATGGCGCTGCGCGGAAACGCCGACGCACGCGCCATGGCGAGCGGGGTATCCGAGGCAATGATCTGCACGATGTCGGGATTGGCAGTGAGTGTATCGGGGCTGTACCCGGTCCACTATTTCCGCACTCGTGCCGAACACGAAACTGAACTTCTAGCTGACAGGTTGCCATTGTAATCATGCGTCTCAAGCGTCGCGTACATGCCGATCATGAGTCCTCGACAGGGATCGACCTCGCTCCCATGCTGGACTTTGTCATCAACCTGCTGATCTTCTTCATCGTGACTGCAGTGTTTGTGAAGGCAACCGCAGTCGTGGTGAATCGTCCGACCAGCTTCGAGCAGACGACCGAGAACGATTCGAAGAGCATCCAGATCCAGGTGCTCGAGAACGGTGAGGTCTGGGTGGATAACCGGTCGATCGACGTACGCGCCGTGCGTGCGAACGTGGAACGCATGAGTGCCGTGAACGCGGATGCCGGTGTGCTGATACTCGCAAACGAGATGGCGCCGATGGATGTTGTCGTCGCGGTAGTGGACGAGGTTCACCTGGGCGGCATCTACAACATCACCTTCTCGACCACCAACTAGAAGGGTTTGGAGACAGGCGTCATGGCGCTCAAGAAACATACGGCAGCGAGTGAGGATCACGGTATCGACCTGGCGCCGATGCTGGACTTCACGATCAACCTGTTGATCTTCTTCATCATCATCACGTCCTTCGTGAAGGAACCCGGAGTGACCGTGTTCAGGCCGCTTGCGTCCACGGCGGAGGAAAGGCCGTCCGGAAACCTGATGATTGCGGTGCGGGAAAACGGTGATATCTGGATCGATCGCAAGCAGGTCGATCTTCGTGAAGTACGCGGAATCATGGAGCGTCTGCACGTCGAACGTCCGGACGACAGTGTGGTCATCATCCCCGACAAGGCCGCACGAGCCGGTGTTGTCGCAAAGGTGATGGACGAGGTTCGTCTGGGCGGTATCAAGGACATGGCAATAGCTGCCGACACGCAAGCGCACGGCGGCTGATTCGGGAACGCGCGAGGAGAAGTCGTCTTGATCATCAGATTACCAATCGCGCTGCTGCTCGGCAGCCTGCTGGCATTGTCGATGTTCTGGGTGCTGTGGCATCTGATCAGTCGACCCTATGAGGGTGAGGGAGTGCGCGAGGCAACTCGTATCGAGTTCACGCGCATGCGCAAGGACACCGACGTCGCCAGCAAGCGCGAGCAGAAGGTCGAGCGTGAACGGCCGCCTCCGACACCCGAGGCGCCGAAGATGTCCTTCGCCACCAGCGGCAACGTGGACAGCAATGTTGCGATGCTCGCTCCCCGCGTTGATGCAGGGTCGGCGATGTCGAAGATGTCGCTGAGTGCAGGCTCCGACCGCGACACCATCCCCTTGGTGCGTGTTCCTCCGGATTACCCACCGCGCGCACTGAGCCGTGGTCTGGAGGGTTGGGTGCAGGTGCAGTTCACGATCACGGGTACAGGGTCGGTGAAGGATGCGGTCGTGGTGAAGTCGTCCAGCAAGGTCTTTGAAGACGCAGCGATCAAGTCGATCCTGCGCTGGCGCTACAACCCGAAAATCGAGGGCGGTGCGGCGGTTGAGCGCGTCGGCGTCCAAACCATCATCCGCTTCACTCTGGAGAACTAGGCCATGCGGAAGAGCGGATTCCTGCTGCGTGTAGTCGCCTCTCTGCTGGTGGCATTTGTCCTGGTCGGCAACGCCGCGGCACAGAAGAAGAAGGATGACAATGCACCACCACCGGCAGGCGCAATCGATGCAGCCACCGGCAAGATCCTGACCGAGGCCATCGAGGCGCTGAACAAGGAAAACTATGCCGGTGCCACTGCGGCGGTAGCCAAGTTGAAGCTCGATCAGCTCAGTCCGTACGAACGCAGCCGTACCGAGCAGATCATGGCGACCATAGAGAGTTCGCGCGATAACTACGCTGGTGCACAGAAGCACCTGCAGGCGGCGATCGATGCCGGCGGTCTGAACGAGAAGGAAGTTCAGGATACGCGCTACCAGATTGCGCAGATGTTCCTGGCCCAGGAAAAGTGGAAGGAAGGCGCGGCAGCGCTCGAGGACTGGTTCCGTACCGCCAAGGAGCCCAACGGCGCGGCGTACTACCTGCTCGCGGTTGCGTACTATCAAATGGAGGATTTCAAGCGAGCGATCGTGCCGGCGCAAAAGGCGGTCGATCTGACCGACAAGCCGCAGGAAGGCTGGGTTCAACTGGTGCTGGCGCTGTACCTGCAGCAGGATCAGTACGCGAATGCGGTGCCGTTGCTGAAGAAGCTCATCAATATGGCGCCGGACAAGAAGACCTACTGGCAACAGTTGTCGTCGGTCTACGGGCAGATGGAGCTGAGCGGCTTCGTGGTTCTCCAGAGTGG
>DAOLKH010000001.1:0-31157 GCA_035331685.1 Pseudomonadales bacterium | reverse complement strand
AGGCGGGCAGAAGACTGGCTGGTTCTACGACCATCGAGAGACGCGTGCACGGGTGGCCGGGCTGGCACGCGGACAGCGTGTGCTCGACGTGTTCAGCTACGTCGGTGGCTGGGGCGTGCAGGCGGCGCTCGGCGGCGCCAGCGCCGTGACCTGCATCGACAGTTCGCAGCCTGCACTCGCACTCGCGGCGCAGAACGCACAGGCGAACGGTGTGGCCGAGCGCGTCACGCTGCGTTGCGGCAACGCCTTCGATGAACTGGCAGATCTGGCGAGTGCCGGTGTGCGTTTTGATATCGTCGTGCTCGATCCGCCGGCATTCATCAAGCGCCGGCGTGACCAGAAGAGCGGCGAGAGCGCCTACCACCGCCTGAACCGCGCCGCGATGGAAGTGCTTGCCGACGATGCGATCGTCGTGTCCGCTTCGTGCTCCATGCATCTCGAGGAGCAGACCCTGCTCGATATCGTGCGTGGGGGCGCTCACCACGCCGGACGCCGGCTGCAGATTCTCGGCTTCGCCGGCCAGGGACCGGATCATCCGGTTCACCCCATGATCGCTGAAACCCGCTACCTGAAGACCCTGATCGCTCGCGTGATGCGCTGATCTGGGCGTGCCGGATCGAATATGGAAGAATGTCGGCAGGCACGGGGTGTCCCCGTGCAGCATCCGACGGGCCATCCACTGTGATCGACGAGCACGGCTACCGACCCAACGTGGGCATCATCCTGGCCAATTGCCGGGGCGATCTGCTGTGGGCGCGCCGTCGTGGGCAGAATGCCTGGCAGTTTCCGCAAGGTGGCATCCACGAAGGAGAATCACCCGAGGACGCGATGTACCGGGAGCTTGGCGAGGAGGTCGGCCTGGCGACCGATGACGTCGAGTTGCTCGCCTGCACCGGAGGCTGGCTGCATTACCGCCTGCCGCCACAGTTCATGCGCAATCGCAAGAACCCGAACTTCGTCGGTCAGAAGCAGAAGTGGTTCCTGCTGCGTCTGGTGAGCAACGACGAGCGGGTGCGGGTCGATGCGCACCCTTCGCCGGAATTCGACCAGTGGCGCTGGGTTTCGTATTGGTACCCGCTTGGCCAGATCGTCGCCTTCAAGCGCGAGGTCTACCGCCGCGCATTGTGGGAACTCGCTCCGCGCCACGGCCGGCTCGTGCGCAATGGGCGCTGAGGCAGCGCCACGCACGATGCTGAAATCGCTGCGCCGGGTGGCGCAGGAAGTGTTTGGTGCAGTCGATCTGGCCGAGGCACTGGCGATCATCGTGCGCCGGGTACGCGAGACGATGCGGACCGAGGTGTGTTCGGTCTACATCCACGATCCGGCCACCGATCGCTACGTGTTCATGGCCACCGAGGGACTGAACAAGGCGCTCGAAGGCCGCTTCAGCCTGGCGCTGGACGAGGGGTTGATCGGATTCGTCGCACGCCGCGCGGAGCCGTTGAACCTCGAAGACGCCGAGGCGCATCCGAACTTCAAGTTCATCGAAGGCTCCGGCGAGGAAGTATTCAAATCCTTCCTTGGCGTACCGATCATCCACCATCGGCAGGTCGTCGGCGTGCTGGTGGTGCAGCAGCGCGAGCAGCGCCGTTTCGACGAGGAAGAGGAAGCCTTCCTGATCACGCTGTCGGCGCAGCTTGCCGGGATGATCGCGCACGCGGGAGCCGCCCGCAGCGTTCGTCGTGATGCGCGCAACCTGGCCGCGCGCCCCACGGAGTTTGCCGGCGTGGCTGGCTCACCGGGAATCGCGGTCGGTCGGGTGGTGGTGGTTTCTCCGCCTGCGGACATGCGGGCGGTGCCGAGCCGGGAGTGCGCGGACCCGCAAGCCGAGGTGCGGCTGTTCCAGCAGGCGATCGCCGCCGTGCGTTCCGAAGTGCTGGCAATACGCGAAGAACTGAGCGCCCGCGTACGGCCGGAGGAAATCGCGCTGTTCGACGCCTATGTGATGCTGCTCGACGACCGCACGCTTGGCGGTGAGGTCATCGAGGCGATTCGCGCCGGGCAGTGGGCGCAGGGAGCGCTGAGCCAGGTGGTGCTGGCGCATGTGCGCACCTTCGAGCTGATGGAGGACCCGTACCTGCGCGATCGCGCCACGGACCTGCGCGATCTGGGGCGGCGCGTGCTGGCACACCTGCAGGCCGGGGAGCGCAACACGATCGACTACCCGGAGCGAACGGTGCTGGTGGGCGAGGAAATTCCCGCATCGCTGCTGGCGGAGGTGCCCGAGGCGCGCCTCGCCGGGATCGTCTCGGTGTCGGGTTCCGGCAATTCGCATACCGCGATACTCGCACGCGCGATGGCGGTCCCCTGCGTGCTGGGCGCGGTCGACCTGCCGTTTGCGGAGATCGACGGTGCCGGGATCGTCGTCGATGGTCATGAAGGGCGGGTGTTGATCGACCCTCCGCCTGAACTGCTGCAGCAGTACCTGGCGGTGATGGAGGCCGAACGCGCACTGACCCGCGAGTTCGAAAGCACGCTCGACCTGCCGTGCCAGTTGAGCGATGGGCATCCGGTGCGACTGTTCGTGAATACCGGCTTCGATTCGAAGCTGATGCGCATGCTCGGGCGAGGCGCCGAGGGCGTGGGGCTCTACCGCACGGAGATCCCGTTCCTGCTGCGCGAACGCTTTCCGACCGAGGAGGAGCAGCGCCTGATCTACCGCGAACAACTCGAGGCCTTCGCACCGCGGCCGGTGACGATGCGCACGCTGGATATCGGTGGCGACAAGGCGCTGCCGTACTTCCCGATCGAGGAGGCAAACCCGTTTCTGGGTTGGCGTGGCATCCGTGTGACGCTGGATCACCCGGAGATTTTCCTCGCGCAGGTGCGCGCGATGCTGAAAGCCAGCGCCGGCCTCGACAATCTGCGCGTGATGCTGCCGATGATCAGCAACACACAGGAACTCGACGATGCACTCGCCCTGCTGGCGCGAGCGCACGCGGAGATCGTCGAGGAAGGCTGGGCAGTCGTCGCGCCGCAGGTCGGCGTGATGGTCGAGGTGCCGGCCGCCGTATACCAGGCCGCCGATCTCGCGCGGCGTGTGGATTTCCTGTCGGTCGGAAGCAACGATCTCACCCAGTATCTGCTGGCAGTGGATCGCAACAACGCACGTGTCGCAGCGCTCTATCATCCGTTCCACCCCGCGGTGCTGCATGCACTGGCACACGTCGTCGTGGCTGGCCATGCGGCCGGTCGGCCGGTCGGGATCTGCGGGGAGCTTGCCGGCGATCCCGGCGCTGCCCTGCTGCTGGTTGCGATGGGCTATGACACGCTGTCGATGAATGCGACCAGCCTGGCGCGCGTGAAGGCTGCACTGCGCCGCTTCTCGCGCGCGGAGGCCGACGAGCTGCTGGCAACGGTGCTGTCGCTGGACGACGCGCAACGCATTCGTGTCACGGTCGAGGAGCGCTTGCGTGAGAGCGGAGTGGCGCTGCGTCTGCAGACCGCGCAGCTGGCAAGCTGAAGTCGACCCCGGTTCGGCGGGGTCAGCCTTCTCTGGTATTTCTGGGGTGCTTCAGATGCTGTCGCAAAACGCTGCCAGGCGTGCGGCGATGCCTTCGCATCGGGGGGCGTGCGCCGCAGGGATGCGGCGCTCGAGCCTGCAGGGATGCATTTACGGCGTCCCACCGGTGTGAAGGCATCGTCGCGCGCTGCCTGTATCGACCATCGGATGCTTTTGCGACGGTCTCTTCAGGCCTGCAGCGACGCCAGTGCGTCGTTGAAGGCCTGACTCGGGCGCATCACCGCCTCGGCCAGGATCGGGTCTACCTTGTAGTAGCCACCGATGTCGGCCGGCTTGCCCTGCACTGCGGCCAGTTCCTGCACGATCCGGTCTTCGTTGCGCGTGAGCGTCTCGGCCAGCGGTTTGAAGCGGGCGGCCAGCGCGGCGTCATCGGTCTGCCCGGCCAGCGCCTGCGCCCAGTACAGCGTGAGGTAGAAGTGGCTGCCGCGGTTGTCCAGCTCGCCGGTACGCCGGCGTGGACTCTTGTCGTTTTCCAGCAGCTTGCCGGTAGCCGTATCCAGCGTCCTCGCGAGGATGCCGGCCCTGGCGTTGCCGTCCTTCTGCCCCAGATCCTCGAGGCTCACCGCGAGCGCCAGGAATTCTCCCAGCGAATCCCAGCGCAGGTGGTTTTCCTCCAGCAGTTGCTCCACATGCTTGGGGGCAGAGCCGCCTGCACCTGTTTCATACATGCCACCGCCGGCCATCAGCGGCACGATCGACAGCATCTTGGCACTGGTGCCCAGCTCCATGATCGGGAACAGGTCGGTCAGGTAGTCGCGCAGGATATTGCCAGTGGCGCTGATCGTGTCCAGGCCACGAATGACGCGCTCCAGCGTGTAGCGCATGGCGCGCACCTGACTCATGATCTGGATGTCGAGCCCCGTGGTGTCGTGTTCACGCAGATAGGTCCGAACCTTGGCGATCAGCTGGTTCTCGTGCGGGCGGTACGGGTCGAGCCAGAATACTACCGGCATGCCCGACTGGCGCGCGCGCGTCACCGCGAGCTTGACCCAGTCGCGGATCGGCGCGTCCTTGACCTGACACATGCGCCAGATATCGCCGGCCTCGACGTTCTGGCTCATCAGGACTTCGCCGGTATCGAGATCGGTGATGTTGGCGACGCCATCCTCGGAAATCTCGAAGGTCTTGTCGTGGCTGCCGTATTCCTCGGCCTGCTGCGCCATCAGGCCGACGTTGGGCACGGTTCCCATCGTGCGAGGATCAAAGGCGCCATGCCATTTACAGAAATTGAGCATTTCCTGGTAGATGCGTGCGAACGTGCTCTCGGGCATCACGGCCTTGACGTCCTTCAGGCGCCCGTCGGCGCCGTACATCTTGCCGCCGTTCCTGATCATCGCCGGCATCGAGGCATCGACGATCACGTCGCTGGGTGAATGGAAATTCGTGATGCCCTTGTCGGAGTCCACCATGGCGAGCTCGGGGCGGTGCGCATGGCAGGCGTGGATGTCGGCGCGGATCTCGTCCTGCACGCTCTTCGGCAGCACGGCAATCTTGTTGTAGAGGTCGACCATGCCGTTGTTCACGTTCACGCCGAGCTCATCGAGCACCTTGGCGTGCTTGGCGAACGCGTCCTTGTAGAACATGCGCACGCAGTGACCGAACACGATCGGGTGCGATACCTTCATCATCGTCGCCTTGACGTGCAGCGAGAACATCACGCCCGTCTTGTACGCGTCGTCGATCTGCCTTTCATAGAAATCGAGCAGCTTTTTCTTGCTCATGAACATCGAGTCGATGACTTCGCGATCCTGCAGCGCGACCTTGGGCTTGAGCACGATGGTCTTGCCGGTCTTCGTGATCAGCTCCATCTTCACGTTGCGGGCACGATCCAGCGTCATCGATTTCTCGCCGCTGTAGAAATCGCCATCCATCATGTGCGAGACGTGGCTGCGCGAGGCCTGGCTCCACTCGGCCATATGGTGCGGGTGCTTGCGCGCGTACTCCTTCACGGCCTTCGGTGCGCGGCGATCGGAGTTGCCCTGGCGCAGTACCGGGTTGACGGCACTGCCTATGCAGCGGTTGTAGCGCGCGCGAATCTCCTTTTCCTCGTCGGTCTGCGGGCTTTCCGGAAAATCGGGGATCCTGTAGCCCTTTTCCTGCAGCTCGGCGATGGCTTCCTTGAGCTGTGCCACCGAGGCGCTGATGTTGGGCAGCTTGATGATGTTGGCTTCGGGCCTGAGGCTGAGCTCGCCCAGCGCTGCGAGATTGTCCGGCACCCGCTGTGTTTCGCTCAGCCGCTCGGGAAACTGCGCCAGGATGCGCCCGGCCACCGAAATATCGCTGCTTTCGACTGCGACGCCGGCTACGCCCGCGAAGGCGCGCAGAATCGGCAGCAACGAAGCCGTGGCCAGCGCCGGCGCTTCGTCGGTCAGGGTGTAGATGATGGTCGACGGCGTTGAGCTCATGGCAGGTATTCCTTGTACAGATGTTGAACTCGGCACGGGCGCCTGCACATCGATCGATGCGGGGTGAGCCGACAGCCGCTTGGTGCAGGCGTTTGGCCTGGCGTCCGACTGCGCATGTTAAGCGCTGCGCGCGAGGACGCAAACAGGGTGGACCCGGCACAGGGCAGACCCGATGCACCACAATCACGCCGGTACCGGACACCATGTGGGCGCCATTCCGGGTAATTCCGCTGCCTGGGCCAGCCTCGCTTGCGGTTGGAAGCCGTCGCGACTGGCATCGGTCCGGGTGGGGTTCTATTCTTTCCGTGCTTCGGGCCAATGGCATCGCAGATCCGATGCGACGCTGTCTGCCTGCGAGATAACAACCGGATCAGGTTCTCGATCTTCAAGGGGTCGATCCGATCGAACACATCCGCAAGAGGCTGGTGTGCTCGCGAACGAGCCCTGCCGACCATCCTGAGACACCCACTGCAAGTACTCCTCATGATGCTGGACATCTTCAAGAGCAAGAGACTGGCAGCGGTCGAAGCGCGTTTGCACGAGTTCGACGCGCAGCTCCGCATCGCGGATGCCATCTTCCACACCACGCAACCCGTCATGGTGGCCGACGCGTACGCACGAATCCTGCGCGTGAACGAGGCGTTCTATGCCGCCATGCTCGACTCGATCGGGCGTACCGGGCAGTGGGCCGGCGAGGTCTGGGACCGGCGCAAGAACGGCGGCGTGTTCCCGAAGTGGATGACCATCACGGTGGTTCGGGATGCAGGCGGCGCGGAAGGCGGCCAGCAGCGGTCGCTATGCCGCGTTGCTGCTGCACCTTGTCGGCGAGCGCATTTGCGCCTGCGTCCGGGGCAGTGACATGGTCGCACGTCCCGGCGGTGATGAGTTTGCGATCACACTGGAAGACATCTGCACCAGCCGTGAACAGGCTGCCGCGAAGGCAGAGGCGATGGGTGCGCGCATCCTGCAGGCGCTCGCCGCGCCGTGCCGGATCGGCGGTATCGACTACCAGGGCAGCGCCAGCATGGGCGTGGTTCTGTTTGCCGACCAGCAGCTCGACGCCAACGCCTTGCTCAAGCAGGCAGAGCTGGCAATGTACGAGGCCAAGCAAGGCAGCCGCGGCAGCCTGCATTTCTTCGACAGTCAGCTTGAGACGGCCGTCACCGAGCGTATGCGCATCGAGCGTGAACTGCGAGCCGGCATAGCCGGTGGTGAACTGCGGCTGCACTACCAGCCGCAGGTTGCGGTGCAGGACGGCCAGCTCACGATCGTCGGCGCGGAGGCCCTGGTGCGCTGGCAGCACCCCGAGCGCGGGCTGCTCGCCCCCGGCTTCTTCATTACGCTCGCCGAGGAAACCGGTCTGATTGCCCCGCTTGGGCGCTGGGTATTGCGGGCGGCGTGTGAGCAGCTCGCAACATGGAAGGGGCACCCGCGCTTCTCGGCGCTGATTCTTGCCGTCAACGTAAGTGCCGTGCAGTTCCTGGAGCCCGGGTTCACTCAGGAGGTGCTGGCGCTGCTGCAGGCCACTGGCGCTCCGCCCGCGTGCCTCAAGCTCGAACTGACCGAAAGCCTGCTGGTACAGGATGCGAATGCGGTGATCACCACCATGACCGCGCTGCAGGCCCACGGCATCCGGTTTTCGCTCGATGACTTCGGTACCGGCTATTCGTCGCTCGTGTACCTGAAACGCCTGCCGCTGCAGCAACTCAAGATCGATCAGGGTTTTGTGCGCGATATCGAAACCGACGGCAACGACGCCGCAATTGCCCGATCGGTAGCCGCCCTGGCGCATGGTCTGGGCCTGGCCGTCATAGCCGAAGGAGTGGAAACCGCTGCCCAGCGCGACCTGCTCGCCGCCATGGGCTGCACCACCTATCAGGGCTACTACTACAGCAAGCCGTTGGCGCCGGACGATTTCGAAACCTGGTGCCTGCGGCAGACGGGCTGAAGCGGGACAAATGGCGAACAACCATCGTTGCCTCGATGGCTTTGCGGCAGTAGTTTGGACAGGCGGTCGACGGTCGTGTCCGGAGCACTGGACGGATGGTTTCATCGATTCGTTGCCGCGTGCAATGTGCTTTCAATTTGCAGGAGGATCCGGCCATGGCAGACACCTGGCTTGCAACGCTTCTCACCGACACACCGCAGCAAGGCTTCGAGCTTGCGATCACGCTGAGCCGCCGCGGCGTCAAGTACACCCAGCCGGATGCAGAGGTTCTGCACAAGCTTCGTCCCGTCTACGCCAACGATGCCGATGCGCTGACTGCGGCATCGCAGGTCATCGCGACCAATTTCCAGACGGTGGCTGCCGCCAACGACTACTGGCGCAAGTGAACCCGGCAGGCACTCGCGCGCAGTATCGTCGCGAGTGCCGAGCACAGTTCCGGGAGGTCGCGGAATCAGTCCTCGTGGGCGAGGCTGCGGATGATGTAGCTGCCTGATTTCTCGTCGGGCTCGAGTTCCAGCAGCTTGCGTGCCTGCGCCTCTTCGAGCAGCTGTGCGAAGGTGCGGAATCCGTGGTAGCGCTCGTTGAAGCCCGGATGGCGGCGCTTCAGCGTCTGCTTGACCATCGATGCCCACACCTTGTCTTCCTGGCCGCGTTCCTCGAACAGGTCCTCGATGGTCGCCAGCACCAGATCGAAGGCTTCCTGACGCTTTGCGTCGATGGGAGGCGTCTCCTGCTCCTTCTGCAGGGCAGTGGTCTTTTTTGCTGCGGGACGTGCGCGGCGCTTCTGCTTCGCTTCGGGTTCGCGCACCAGGTCGTCGTAGTAGATGAATTCGTCGCAGCCCGATATCAGCAGGTCCGAACTCGAGTTCTTCACGCCGACGCCGATCACGGTCTTGTTGTTTTCGCGCAGCTTCGCGACCAGCGGCGAGAAATCCGAATCGCCGCTGATGATCACGAACATGTCGACGTGCGATTTCGTGTAGCAGAGATCGAGTGCGTCAACGACCATGCGGATATCGGCAGAGTTCTTGCCTGATTGCCGTACATGCGGAATCTCGATCAGTTCGAAGGCGGCTTCGTGCATCGCCTTCTTGAATTCCTTGTAGCGGTCCCAGTCGCAGTACGCCTTCTTGACCACGATATTGCCTTTCAGCAGCAGCCGTTCAAGCACCTTGCGGATATCGAACGCGGCGTAGCGCGCGTCACGCACACCGAGTGCAACGTTCTCGAAGTCGCAGAAAAGCGCCATGTTGCGTGTGTTCGGGCGATCGCTCACGTTTGGTCTCCGATCGTGTGCCTGTTGTGTGCCTGTCTTGCAGCCGGGAGGCTTGCGGGTATATTACGGGCAGGAGCCAACAGGAGACACCACAATGCTTAAAAACATCGACCTGAGCAGCTACATAGTGCAGCACCCGATCAAGATCCGTCCGGATGCGAATCTGTTCGATGCGGTCGACCTGATCGTCACGCACAGGATTTCCGGTCTGTGCGTGGTGGACGCCGACGATCGCCTGATTGGCGTGCTCTCCGAGATGGACTGCCTGCGTGGGGTTTTCAGCGCAACCTACAACGATTCCGGCGTGGGCAGCGTTGCCGAGTTCATGACGACGCGCAACCTCCATGTTGCGAAGCTGAGCGACAACATCGTCGATATCGCGACGGAGATGCTCGCACGCAAGATTCGCCGCCAGCCGGTGATCGACGCTGATGGCAGGCTGATTGGACAGATCACGATCCGCCAGATCCTGCGGGCCGTGAAGACGTTCGCCTGATCTCGGGAGCGTGGTGCGTCCGCCTGATGGGCCTGTCGCGGACGGCAGGTCTGCGGTGAAGACGGAGCGCACACGTTCGCGCAGTCGCGAGTGCCTGACTATGCTTGCTCACGTTTCAGCAAGCACGGAGGGTGCGAGGCGTGACGTTCGAGGAATACCTGCGGGTTCTGGCCAGCAATGACGGCTCCGATCTCTATCTCAGCACCGGCGCGCCGCCCTGCGCAAAGTTCCAGGGAATCCTGAAACCTCTCGCCAGCGAGTCGATGCGACCGGGCGAGATTTCCGCGATTGCCGACGCGATCCTCGACGAAGAGCAGCGCCGGCAATTTGCGCAGGAGCTCGAGATGAATCTCGCGGTCTCCATACCTTCCGTGGGGCGTTTTCGCATCAACATCTTCCGCCAGCGCAACGAGGTCTCGCTCGTCGCGCGCAACATCACCACCGATATTCCGCGCTTCGATGATCTGGGACTGCCGCCCGTGTTGAAGGACGTGGTGATGTCCAAGCGCGGCCTGATCCTGTTCGTCGGTGGCACCGGTTCGGGCAAATCGACTTCGCTGGCAGCGCTGATCGATCATCGCAACAGCAGCAGTGGCGGGCATATCATCACGATCGAGGACCCGATCGAATACGTGCACAGACACAAGAAATGCATCGTGAACCAGCGCGAGGTCGGGGTGGATACGCGCAGCTTCCAGAACGCGCTCGTGAACACGCTGCGCCAGGCGCCCGACGTGATCCTGATCGGCGAGGTGCGCAACCGTGAAACCATGGAGCACGCGCTCGCCTTTGCCGAAACCGGGCACCTCGCGATCTCGACGCTGCACGCGAACAACGCCAACCAGGCACTCGAACGGATCGTGAACCTGTTCCCCGAGGAGCGGCGCGCGCAACTGCTGATGAATCTGGGGCAGAACCTGCGCGCCTTCGTCTCCCAGCGGCTCGTACGTACCGCCGACGGCAAGCGCTGCGCAGCGGTCGAGGTGCTGCTTGGCACCAAGACGATCGAGGAGCTGGTCATCAAGGGCGAGTTCGACGGCATCAAGGAGATCATGGCGAAGTCGGAGACGCTGGGGATGCAGACCTTCGATTCCGCGCTGTTCTCGCTCTACAAGCAGGGCAGGATCAGTGATGAAGAGGCGATCCGCAACGCCGATTCGCAGAACGACGTACGCCTGCGCATCAAGCTCGACCGCTCCGGAGGAGATCTTTCGCGCTATGCGGACCCGGTGTCGCCTGCCTCGCCGCCCTCGCGTTCCGCACCGGGTTCTGGTGGTGGCTTCAAGCTCGAACTCGAGATGCTCGACGACGAACAGACGGGTGGTTGATGCCCCCGATCGGGACGCATCACCGCACAACCCGATCTGCGGTACATTGAGCCATACGACATCGCTTGCGGAGACGTCTCATGCAGCAGTTGAGCGGTCAGGATGCGATGTTCCTGTACGCGGAAACCGACAATGCGCCGATGCATATCGGCACGGTGCTCATCTACGATCCGGCGACCGCGCGCGGTGGTCTGGTGCGATTCAAGGATATCCTGCGCATGTTCCGCGAGCGCAGCGATCGTTCGCCGGTGTTCAGCCGCAAGCTCGTGCAGGTACCGTTGCAGATCGATCACCCGTTCTGGACCGACGCCGAAGATCCCGATATCGAATTCCACGTGCGGCATATCGCGTTGCCGAAACCGGGGGACTGGCGCCAATTCTGCATCCAGATCGCACGCCTGCATTCGCGCGCGCTCGATCGTGCGCATCCGCTCTGGGAGGCGTACGTGATCGAAGGGCTGGACAACGTCGAAGGCCTGCCGCCAGGCAGCTTTGCGCTGTTCCTGAAGGTTCACCATGCAGCGATCGACGGGGCGTCGGGAGTCGATATCGTCGCAGCCCTGCATGACCTGGAGCCGCGCCCGCAGGCCGCGCAGGCGCAGGAACCCCGCTCGCCACGTCCGAAACACGATGCCGGCAACGAGTTCGATGTGCTGCGCCTGCTCGGGCGCAGCCTCGTGCACCAGCCGATCGGAGTGATCGAGATGCTGGGTCGTTCGGTCCCGGCCTGGCTGCGCGTGCGCGAGGGCTTGCGCGAGCGTCGCCTGCAATCGCTGGGGCGCAAGGAGTCCACGCGCTTCAATGGTCATGTATCGGCGCATCGGGTGTTCGGTGCCATCACGATGTCGCTGCGCGAGGTTGCCGAGATCAAGGACAGCGTCGTCGGTGCGACGGTGAACGACGTGATGCTGGCCGTGGTCTCGGGAGCCATGCGCCGCTATCTGCTCGACAAGACCGAGCTGCCGCAGAAGAGTCTGGTTGCCGGCACCCCGGTCAATGTGCGCGAGGAGGGGGAACGGGGAGCCGGTGGCAACCGCGTCTCGATGATGAGCATTGCACTGCGTACCGATATTGCGGACCCGCTCGAGCGGCTGCGTCAGGTGCACGAGGAGGCGGTTGCATCGAAGGCTTATATCAGTGCGGTCGGGGCGCGGCTGCTCACTGACTGGACCAATCGCATGCCGGCGCGGATGGCTGCGCTTGGCCTTCGTGCTGCCACGGCGACGGGTCTGCTCGGCGCCACGCGTCCGATCTTCAACACCATCGTGACCAACGTGCCGGGTGCGCAGGTACCGCTCTACATGGCGGGTGCGCGCCTGCTGCGTGCCTTCGGTGTCGGGCCGTGTCTGGACAGTATCGGATTGTTCCAGGTCGTGACCAGCTATGCCGGGCAGATCGCGATCTCGTTCCAGAGTTGCCGCGACATGATGCCGGATCCGGGGTTCTACGAGTCCTGCCTGGCCGGTTCGTTCGATGAGTTGCTGGGCGCGGTCAGGGCCGGACCGGAGGCGCCGCCCGAACGCAGGACCCGCGGGCGTCGCGTCGGGGCTGCGCGCCAGCGCGGCCGGAACCGGGGCTGATGGGCGGTCACGGACGGTAGTTGATCGGACGATCCGCGTATTCTTCAGCCGAGCGCGCGGCTCAGGAACGGCAGGCTGCGTTCGAGGCGATGGTCGATGCCCGAATGCGTGCCGTCGAATTCCTCGTAGACGTGGTCGACGCCGTGTCGTTCGAGCGCACTCGCGAGCTGGCGACAGCCGTAATGGATGTGGAACTGATCGCGCCAGCCACAGTCGATGAACAGGCCGCGCAGTGTCTTCAGGTTCGCGCTGTAGCGCGCAACCATGCGTACCGGATCGTGTGCGAGCCAGCGCTTCCAGCGCTGTGGCAGCAGCGCGCCGGTTTCAAGGTCGAACGGCACGTGAAATCCGTTCGGCGCCTGTGGGTCGGGATCGTAGCTTGCGGCCATCGCAAGGTTCATCAGGCACATCGATTCGCGTGATTCGAGTCGCTGCTTCTGCCAGACGTGTTCGAGGAAGCGTCGCACGCGCCCGTCGTCGGTGCCTGGTGCCAGCGTCGCGTGTGCCGGCGGAGGGCTCCATGCGCCGGGTTCGAGCGCTGGCTGGCGAAAGCGCGCGAGCTCGTCCAGTGTGTTTGGCCAGTCGCTGCGATACAGGAACTCGAAGTACGCATCACCCGAATGGTTCGCAACCGCACCCCAGCAGTGCGGATACTTCATCGCGTGCACCATTGCGCCGTAGCCGCCGGAGGACTTGCCGAAACAGCCGCGCCCATCGCGGCTGGCGATGCTGCGGAATTCGCGGTCGACGAAAGGCACGAGTTCGCGCGTCAGGTAATCGGCGTAGTGGCCTATCGCCGAGGAGTTGATGTACTGGTTGCCGCCGAGTGCGGTGAAGCAATCGGGGAACACCAGGATTGCCGGTTTCATGCGCCGCTCGTGCACCAGTCGTGCCGCTCGCTCCGCGAGGTTTTCCTCGAAGCCGCGCCACGCCAGGTGCCCTGGCCCCGAACCGAGATAGCCAGCGAGATCGAACAGTACCGGAAAGCGACGCTGCGTTGCGCCCGCAAGGTACTGCGGAGGCAGCCACACGTGCAGCAGGCGCGTGTGCGGATCACCAAGCGGATTGTCGGCGAGGACCTTTGACGTGTGCTCCAGGACGACCACCTGCCCAGCGGGCCAGGCGGGGCGCTTCAACACCATGTCCGTGCCGGTACCTGTGGCTCGTCCGCGGGTCGTCGGCACACCGCCATCAGGCGGACAGCGCGAATGCCAGCCCGCCGGCGGCAACGGCGGGCGTGGGCTGCTGCTGCAGGCTACGCAGACAGTCGCTCGCCTTGTCGCGGCAGCGACCGCAACAGGTTCCAACGCCAAGCGTGGACTCGAGGTGCGCCAGCGTCCGCGCACCGCTGTGCACCGCCTTGGCGATGTCGCGATCGGTCACGCTGTTGCAGATGCAGATATACATCACGCTGCTCCCACTATTGATGGAGGACGCTGATGCGATGAAAGTTATCTCAAATGAGATAGATTCGCAATAGCAACAACTACCGATGCAGGAGCTCCCGTCGTCGTTCACATCTTCGACTGCAGATAGTTCTCGATGCCGATCTGCTGGATCAGTCCGAGCTGTGTTTCGATCCAGTCGATGTGTTCTTCCTCGGCCTCGAGGATGTCTGCGAACAACTGGCGGCTGACGAAGTCGCGCACGGATTCGCAGTGCGTGATCGCCTCGCGCAGGGGCGGGACCGCCTCCAGTTCCAGCGCGAGATCCGCTTCGAGGATCTCGCGTGTGTTTTCACCGATGCGCAGCGTCCCGAGATCCTGCAGATTCGGCAGTCCCTCGAGAAACAGGATGCGCTGTACCAGCTGATCGGCGTGCTTCATTTCGTCGATCGACTCGTGGTATTCGTGGTCGGCGAGCTGCGCAAGTCCCCAGTTGCGGTACATCCGGGCGTGCAGGAAATACTGGTTGATCGCGGTCAGCTCCTGTCGGAGCGCCCTGTTGAGGTGCTGGATGACCTGTCTGTCGCCTTGCATCGGCCTGCCTCCCCTGCGTGTCGCTGCCACGGCATGCTAACACGCCCGTGCAAGTGCGGGCGTGTGCGCCTAGATGCCGTGTTCGAGCACAGGGCGCAGACCACTCAGGTCGTAACCCGCGCGCGCAGCCACGGAGATCACCTGCTCCGTGTCTCCGTATCCGGCGCGTGTCAGCGCCCACAGCATGGCCGAGCGTGTTCCGCTGCGGCAGAAGGCGAGTACCGGTGCGTGAGCCTGGGCGATGAGCGCGGCGAATGCGCGTGCGTCCCGCGCACCGAGCGCACCCATGGTCACCGGCAGGTGGTGGTACTCCAGCCCCGCCACGCGCGCCGCGGCCTCGATCTCGCGGGCCGAGGGTTGACCGGGATCTTCTCCGTCGGGACGGTTGTTGATCAGCGTGTGAAACCCGAGGCGTGCGGCCTCGGCGACCTCCGGCACGGAAATCTGCGAGCTGACCGCAATGGTGTCAGTGAGCCTGCGCACGTCCATTCCCTGTTCCTCTGGCGGACCCTGGTCGATCGGAGCGCCACAGCATACGGATCGGCTGCGCGTGCGCAAATGGCATCCCTGCTCAGTTGCGCAGGAGTCGCTTCAGTACCCGGTCGATCGACCACTCCGGCAGCCGATTCAAGGCGATGCGCTGCGGATCCGGCTTTACCGAGTACGCTGCCCGCGGCCAGCGGTCGGTCAGCGCACCATGGACCGTGCGGGCGAGCAGCAGCGGATCGTGCGCCTTGTCCTGTTCCTTGATGGTCGCCTTCTTCAGGTTGTTCAGCAGACCCTTGAAGTATTTCGACGACTTTGTCACGCGATCGAAATTCTCTTCGATGCTTGCCACCATGCCGGTACGAAACGGCCCTGGCTGGATCTTGATCACCGGAATATCGAGAAACATCAGCTCGCGACGCAACGCATCGGAGTAGGCCTCGATCGCGTGCTTGCTCATCGCGTAGGGTCCGTTGAATGGCATCGCCGTCTGCCAGCCCGTTTCCGAACTGATGTTCACGATCCGCCCCTTGCGTGCCAGCACATGGCGAAACAGCGCGTGGTTCACCCTTACCGTGCCCATCACGTTGACCTCGAGCACGCGGCGCACCGTCTCGGGGTCGATTTCAACCAATGAGCCGACGGCGAGAATCCCCGCGAAGTTCACGATGCCGTCGAGTCCGCGGCACATGGACGCCACCTTGCGCCGCGCCGCCTCGCAGCTCTGGGCGTCGGTGACATCGACGCGCAGCGGATGGATGTTCGTTTCGCCTTCGAGTTCCTCGAGCGCCTTTGCATCGTAGTCCGCGGCGAATACCATCCATTCGTGCTCGGCCAGGTAGCGGGCCGTGGCCGCGCCAAGCCCTCCGGCAGCGCCGGTGATGAACACGGTCTTGTGACTGTCGCCGTCCTTCGTGCTCATGCTGAACACCTCTCGATAGTGTGGTTTTTGCCGAGTCTACCGCAAGCGCCGGACCGTTGGCATGGGCTGGATCATACGTGCCGGATCATGCGGATGCCGCCCGGTCTCGTGCCCAGGCCGTTCACGCTTGCTGTGCTACCATGCGCGCCTCGCCACCATCCGTACTTTCCCGTTCATGCGCTGTCCGTTCTGCTCCGCGGCCGACACCAAGGTCATCGACTCGCGGCTGGTTGCCGACGGCGATCAGGTGCGTCGGCGTCGCGAGTGTCTCGGCTGTTCCGAGCGTTTCACGACCTACGAGACCGCCGAGTTGATGTTGCCTCGGATCATCAAGCAGAGCGGGGTGCGTGAACCGTTCCACGAGGACAAGCTGCGCCAGGGGATAGTGCGCGCGATCGAAAAGCGCCCGGTGAGCGTCGAGCGTGTGGAGCAGATGCTGAGCCGGATCAAGCACGCGCTGATCGCTACCGGTGAGCGTGAAGTGCCTTCGCGCGTGGTCGGGGAAGAGGTGATGCGCCAGTTGAAGGCGGTCGACCACGTGGCTTTCGTGCGTTTCGCATCGGTCTACCGCAGCTTCCAGGACCTGAATGAATTCCGCGCCGAGATCGAACGCCTGGCCGAGGAGCAGGACGCAAGCCCCGCTGGCACGGCCGGGTGATTGCCGGTATGGACGCGCAGACGAGCATCGATATCCGCCACATGGCGCACGCGATCGGGCTGGCGCGCCGTGGCCTGTACACGACGGCACCGAACCCGCGCGTCGGCTGCGTGATTGCACGCGGCGAGCACGTGATCGCGAGTGGATTCCATCGCCGGGCCGGGGAGGAACACGCGGAAGTCGCGGCCCTGCGGGCGGCGCACGAATCGCCTGCCGGTGCCACTGCCTATGTAACCCTGGAACCCTGCAGCCATCACGGGCGTACGCCGCCGTGCGCCGAAGCGCTGCTCGCATCGGGGGTGGCGCGGGTTGTCGTTGCCACGCGCGATCCCAACCCGCTGGTTGCCGGTGATGGTATCGCCTTGCTGCGTGCCGGTGGGGTCACGGTGGAGTGTGGCTTGCTGGAGCGCGAGGCCCGCGCGCTGAACCCCGGGTTTTTCAAGCGCATGACGACCGGTTTGCCGTGGGTACGGATCAAGCTCGCGATGAGCCTCGACGGGCGTACCGCGATGGCCGACGGCAGCAGCAAGTGGATCACCGGTGTTGCTGCACGCGCCGACGTGCAGCGCTTGCGCGCGCGCAGTTGCGCGATCGTGACCGGCATCGGCACCGTGCTGCACGATGACCCGCGCCTCGACGTGCGCCTGGCCATGAATCCTGGCGAAGAGCGGGTGTCACGGCAGCCGCTGCGCGTGGTTGTGGACTCGCAGGCCCGCACGCCTGTCTCGGCACGCTTGCTCGGAGAGCCCGGCGAGGCCATCGTTGTCACGGCCGGTGCCAATACGGTCCGCGAGGGAGCGCTCACCGCAGCAGGCGCGAGGCTGTTGCATCTTCCCGGCGAGGACAGGCGGGTCGATCTGCACGCGCTGCTCGAATACCTGGCTGCAGCGCAATGCAACGAGGTATTGATCGAGGCCGGTGCGGCGCTTGCCGGCGCAGTGCTGCGTGCAGGGCTGGCCGACGAGCTGGTGTTCTACGTTGCGCCGGCGCTGCTCGGCAGCTCGGCACGACCGCTGTTCGAGCTGCCACTGAGCGCAATGGCCGAGAAGGTGGCGCTGCATATCAGTGATATCAGTGCAGTCGGTGACGACTGGCGGATCACTGCCAGCGTGGCTGCGCAAGCGGCCTGATGTGGACGGCAGCGGATTCATTTGGGCGAGACAGGAGTTCGGATGTTCACGGGAATCATCCAGGCGATCGGAGAGGTGCGCCGGATCGAGCGTCGCGGCGGTGATGTGCGCCTGCACGTCGGCAGTGGCCGGCTCGGGATGCAGGATGTGCGTCATGGCGACAGCATCGCCACCAGCGGTGTCTGCCTCACGGTCGTCGATCGCGGCGACGACTGGTACTCGGCCGATGTTTCGCTGGAGACGCTTGCGCTCACCACGCTGGGTTCGCTGGCGAGCGGCTCGCGCGTGAACCTCGAGAAGGCAATGGCCGTCGGGGAGAGGCTCGGCGGCCATATCGTCAGCGGTCATGTCGACGGCGTCGGGGAAGTCGTGTCGCTGCACTCGGATGGGCGCTCGACACGCTGTCGCGTGCGTGCACCCGAGGGGCTCGCGCGCTACATCGCGCACAAGGGGTCGATCTGCGTCGATGGCGTCAGCCTGACGGTGAATGCGGTCGACGGCGCCGACTTCGACCTCAACATCATTCCGGTCACGGCCGGCGAGACGGTTTTTGGCAACTATCGGACAGGAACGCGCGTGAATCTCGAAGTGGACGTGATCGCACGCTACCTCGAGCGCCTGTTGCTCGGCGATGCGGCGGCACGACCGACCGTGACCGGCATCAGCCGCGAATTCCTGCTGCGCAACGGCTTCGACGCATCATGAAGTTCGATACCACACAGGAATTGATCGACAGCTTTCGCCGTGGCGAGATGGTGGTGCTGGTCGATGACGACGACGATCGTCTCGGCGGGGTGCTGCTCGCGCCGGCGGAGGATATCGGCGCCGACAAGGTCAACTTCATGGTGCGCCAGGCGCGCGGCCTGGTGTGCCTGGGACTCAGCGCCGAGCGCTGCGCGCAGTTGCAGTTGCCGCCGATGGTTGGCAGTTCGCCAGACCCGTTTGTGAGCCGGTTCACGGCATCGATCGAAGCGGCGGAGGGCATCAGCACCGGAATTTCGGCTGCAGACCGCGCCCATACGATTCGCGTCGCCGTTGCTCGTGGCGCGCAGCCGCGCGACGTGGTGCAGCCGGGGCACGTGTTTCCGCTGCGCGCCGAGCCTGGCGGGGTGCTGAAGCGTGCCGGTCACACCGAGGGCGGCTGTGATCTGGCGCGACTGGCCGGCTTCGAGCCGGCAGCGGTGATGGTCGATGTGCTGAACGGTGACGGCACGCTGGCGACCGGCGAGGCGTTGTTCGCATTTGCGCGCCGCCATGGATTGCGTGTCGGGACCATCGCCGGATTGATCCAGTTCCGCCTCAACCATGAGACCACCGTGCAGCGCATCCGTGAGGGTGATGTGCAGACGGCCTGGGGAATGTTCCGTCTGCATGTGTTCCGCGATGTCGACGACGGCCAGGTTCACCTGGCACTGGCGCGCGGGCAGATCGATGCGAATGCGGCCACGCTGGTGCGCGTGCAGCAGACCGCGGCACTGCGCGATGTGCTGGGTACCGATGTGCCGGGTCGGGGGCGCGACTGGAACGCAGCGCGCTGCCTCGAGCGCATCGAGTGCGAAGGCAGCGGCGTGCTGGTGCTGCTCGCACAGCCGGAAACCGCAGAGCAGCTGCTCGCCAGTGTGGAGGTTGCGCTTGGCGAAAGTGGCGCGGGTGGCTTGGTGCGCACGCGCAATGCGCTGAGCGTGGTCGGCGTCGGTTCGCAGATCCTGCGCCAGCTCGGGGTCGGCAGGATCCGGCTGATGGGTCCGCCGATGCGCTACAGCGCGATTTCGGGTTTCGGACTCGAGATCGTCGAGCATCTCGACTACTGAGCGCGCCGTCATCGTCGATGGCCGGCATGCGCTTTTGATGGCAGAATTGGCGCTCTTTTCGCATACCCACGGCAAGGCAGACAAATGGACGCGATCAGGACGGTGGAAGGCGTGTTCGCGCCGGGAGAGGCACGGTTTGCGCTGGTGGCGAGCCGCTTCAACAGTTTCGTGGTCGAGAGTCTGATCGCCGGCGCGCTGGATACGCTGCGCCGTCACGGTGTGGCAGCCGAGCGGATCACGCTGGTGCGCGCACCGGGCGCCTTCGAGCTGCCGCTGGTGGTGCAGAAAGTGGCCCGCAGTGGCAACTACGATGCGGTCGTGGCGCTTGGCGCGGTGATCCGCGGCGGGACCCCGCACTTCGAGCACGTTGCCGGAGAGTGCACCAAGGGAATCGCGACGGTGTCGCTGCAGACCGGCGTTCCGGTGGCGTTCGGTGTGCTGACCGTCGACACCATCGAGCAGGCCATCGAGCGTGCCGGCACCAAGGCCGGCAACAAGGGTGAGGAAGCCGCCTTGTCCGCTCTCGAAATGGTCAGCCTGCTGGCGCGCCTGTGAGGCTCTCGCGGAGACCGTCCCGTTGACTGACAGCGCACCGGAGCAGCAAAGACGCCAGCTTGCCGCTGCACGCCGCAAGGCGCGCCACTATGCGGTACAGGCGCTGTACCAGTGGGCGCTCAGCGCCAACGCGCTGAACGACATCGAGCGTCAGTTCAACGAGGATTTCGACTTTCGCGGTGCCGATCGCGACTATTTCCACGAGATCCTGCACGGTGTTCCGGCCCGCCTCGCGGAGCTGGAAGCCGCCTTCGAACCGCATCTCGACATCGCGCTGGAAAAGCTGGGGCCGGTGGAGCGTGCCGTGCTGCGCATCGCGACGTGGGAGCTCGCCTGCCGGCCCGACGTCCCGTACCGCGTGGCGCTGAACGAGGCGGTGGCGCTGACGAAGAAGTTCGGTGCCACCGAGAGCCACCGCTTCGTGAATGCCGTTCTCGATCGGGTCGCACGTGACCTGCGCGCGGCGGAAAGCGCGCGCCCGCGCTGAGGGAGACAGACGTGGCGCTCGGCGAGTTCGAGCTGATTGCGCGCTACTTCACTGCTGAACGCTTCGCGGTTTCTGCTGCAGGGGTCGTGCTCGGCATTGGCGACGATTGCGCCATCGTGCGCGTGCCTGCCGCCGAGGACCTGCTGATCTCGGTCGATACGCTGGTTGCTGGCGTGCATTTTCCGGCGGACTTCGATCCGGCACATCTGGCGCAGCGTGCACTCGCGGTGAATCTCAGTGATCTGGCTGCAATGGGTGCGCGCCCGGCGTGGTTCACGCTCGCGCTGACGCTGCCCGCGGTGGATGAGCCCTGGCTGGCTGCCTTCAGTGCCGCGCTCGCCGCTTTCGCCCGGCGCTTCGACATTGCGCTGGTGGGTGGCGATACCACGCGCGGTCCGCTGTCGATCACGGTGCAGGTGCATGGAACGGTGCCGGCTGGCAGCGCGTTGCGTCGCGACGGGGCGTGTGCCGGTGACGAGCTGTGGGTCAGCGGGCAGCCGGGGCTCGCGGCGCTCGGCCTGCGACACATTCTTGCCGGCAATGCCGAGACGGCAGCGGCGCGCGTGTTCCTGCAACCCGAACCACGCATTGCACTGGGTGCGGCGTTGCGCGGCGTGGCGAGTGCGGCGATCGACGTGTCCGATGGCCTGCTTGCAGACGCCGGACACATCGCCGAGCGCAGTGGTGTCGCGATCGTGGTGGAGCCTTCCCGGTTGCCGCTGGCAGCGGAGCTGACCCGGCTCGCCGACCGTGACGATGCGCTTTCGCTGGTACTGGGCGGGGGTGACGACTACGAACTGTGTTTTACGGCGGCGCCGGCACGTGCGGCCGAAATCACGGGCATTGCGAATGCACTTGGACTTCCGTGCACGCGCATCGGGCGCGTCGAGCAGGGAGCGGGGGTGCGCGCCGAAGGCTTCGTGCCGCAGCGTGCGGGCTATCGGCACTTTGCGGACGCGAACGCATGAGTGCGATGCGGGTATCGGCGTGCGGGCACGGGCTGGCGGCATGCCTGCTCGCTGCATGGTTTGCACTGGGTGCGGTGGCTGCCGATGCCCAGACGGACATCGTCGCCAGTGCGCTGTTCGAGGGGCGCGCACTGCTGGCCATTGACGGTGCGCAACGTATGCTGCGCGTGGGTGAGACCTCGCCCGAGGGCGTGAAGCTGCTGGCTGCGAATGCACGCGAGGCCGCGGTCGAGGTCAGAGGTCGGCGCATCACGCTGGCACCGGGGCGCGGTGGAACGGGTGGATTCGTGGCGCCGGCGCGGCGCGAGGTTGCGATCGCCCGCAGCGAGCGCCACCAGTATGCGGTCCCCGCTACCGTGAATGGGCGCCAGACACGGATGCTGGTGGACACCGGCGCCAGCGTGATCGCGATGAACTCCCGCGAGGCGCGTCGTCTCGGTATCGATTACCGGCTGTACGGCACGGCCAGTTCGGTGCAGACCGCTGCGGGTGTGGTGCCGGCCTGGTCGGTGCTGCTCGATCGGGTCGAGGTCTCGGGAATCGCGGTGCGCAACGTCGCGGCGGCGGTCATCGAGGGTGACTATCCGACGGACGTGCTGCTCGGCATGTCGTGGCTGGGACGAGTCACGCTGCGCGAGGCGGACGGAGTGCTGTATCTCGGCGAGAAATGATCCCTCGTCGTTGGCGGCACGCGGCGGTTGACTGCTAGAATCGCCCCCCTTTCTGTCGGCCGGAGCCGCGTGCAGTGTCCATCCGCTACATCGCCTCGTCGCGCCTGCCCACGCCGTGGGGCGTGTTCGACATGCACGGCTTCGAGGATATCGAAAACGAAAAGGAGCACGTCGTACTGACGATGGGCGATGTCACCGACGGTGAGCCGGTGCTCGCACGCATCCATTCCGAATGCCTGACCGGCGATGCGCTGTTCAGCATGCGCTGCGATTGCGGGGCGCAGTTGCGCACAGCGCTCGAACGGATCGCACGCGAAGGACGCGGTGCGCTGCTCTACCTGCGTCAGGAGGGGCGCGGTATTGGCCTGCTGAACAAGATCCGCGCCTACCATCTGCAGGATGAGGGCGCCGACACGGTCGAGGCCAACGAAAAGCTGGGCTTTGGCGCCGACATGCGTGATTACAGCATCTGCCGGGAGATGTTGCGCCACCTGCGTATCACGGCACTGCGCCTGATGACGAACAATCCGCGCAAGGTGGCCGCGATCGAGGACATGGGTGTTCGGGTCGTCGAGCGTATCGCGATTCGCACCGGTCAGAATCCGCACAACGTGCGCTATCTCGAAACCAAGGCAGGCAAGCTCGGTCACTGGATGCAGGAAGACCCGGGCGGCTGAAGAGCCTGTCGCAACAGCTCCGATCGTTGATGCAGGCAGCGTTTCAAGACGGCTTCTGAGCGGGAAGCCGGCTTTTCAGGCAGATGCTTGCAGGCTGCTGCCCTGTCGCGATGCGGCAAGACGCGCACGTACCGCTGCCTCGATTCCCTCGGCGTCCAGCCCTGCGTCGTGCAGCATCGCTGCCGGCTTGCCATGCTCGAGAAAGCGGTCCGGCAAACCGAGCATGAGCAGCGGCAGGGTGATGTCGTGCGCGGTGAGGAACTCGCCGATTGCGCTGCCGGCACCACCCGCGATCGCGTTCTCTTCGATGCTGACCAGCAGCGCATGGCTGGCGGCGAGTTCGAGGATCAGCGCCTCGTCCAGCGGCTTCACGAAGCGCATGTCGACCACGGTGGCGTCGAGTGCGGCAGCGGCGGCGAGCGCCGGCGCGACCATCGAGCCGAAGGCGAGCATGGCGACCTCGCGTCCGTGCCGGCGCACCACACCCTTGCCGATGGGCATTGCTTCCAGTGCCGGTTCGATCGTGGTTCCGGGTCCGTAGCCGCGCGGGTAGCGCACCGCAGCCGGCCCGTCGTGCAGGAATCCCGTCGACAGCAACTGGCGGGTCTCGTTCTCGTCGGATGGCGCCATCACCACCATGTTCGGCACACAGCGCAGATAGCCGAGATCGAAGCTGCCGGCGTGAGTGGGGCCGTCCTCGCCGACCAGTCCGGCGCGGTCGATCGCAAACAGTACGTCGAGGTTCTGCAGCGCGACGTCGTGGATCAGCTGGTCATACGCGCGTTGCAGGAACGTCGAGTAGATCGCGACGACGGGTTTCATGCCTTCGCAGGCGAGCCCGGCGGCCAGCGTGACGGCGTGCTGCTCGGCAATCGCCACATCGTGGAAGCGCTCCGGAAAACGCCGTGCAAACGCCCCCATGCCGGAACCCTCACACATCGCCGGCGTGATGCCTGTCAGGCGGCGGTCGCGTTCGGCCATGTCGCACAGCCAGGCGCCGAAGACGTCCTGGTACTTTGGCCGTACCGCGCGTGGTCGGGCGCCCGCGACGCGTGGTGACGGATCGATCTTGTCGATGGCATGGTAGCCGACCGGGTCGCGCTCGGCTGGCGCGAAGCCCTTGCCCTTGACGGTCATCACGTGCAGCAACTGGGCACCTTTCAGCTCGCTCACGTTGCCCAGCGTGCTTACCAGCAACGGCAGGTCGTGACCGTCGATCGGCCCGATATAGTTGAACCCCAGTTCCTCGAACAGCGTTCCGGGAGCCACCATTCCCTTCATGTGTTCTTCGGTGCGCCGCGCGATTTCCAGCGCCGGGCCCGGCAGCCGCGACAGTACGCGTTTGCCGCCCTCGCGCATGTTGTTGTAGAGAGGGCTGGCCCACAGGCGCGCGAAGGCAGACGCCAGCCCCCCTTCGTTGCGCGAGATCGACATCTGGTTGTCGTTCAGGATCACCAGCAGGTCGGCGCCGGTGTGCGAAGCATGATTCAGCGCTTCGAACGCCATGCCGGCGGTCATCGCACCGTCGCCGATGATGGCCACCGCCTTGCGGCTTTCGCCGCGTGCGCGTGCCGCGAGCGCCATGCCGAGCGCGGCGCTGATGCTGGTGCTCGAGTGTCCGACACCGAAACAGTCGTACTCGCTTTCGGCGCGATTGTTGAATGCCGCGAGACCGCCGGCCTGGCGGATCGTCAGCATCGCCTCGCGCCGACCGGTCAGGATCTTGTGCGGATAGCTCTGATGCCCCACGTCCCACACCAGCCGATCACGCGGCGTGTCGAACACATAGTGCAGTGCGATGCTGAGCTCCACCACGCCGAGACCGGCTCCGAAATGCCCCCCGGTGCGACCCACCGCGTAGAGCAGGTACTCGCGCAACTCGTCTGCAAGCTGGCGCAGATCCGTTTCGTCGAGCGCGCGCAGATCGTATGGAAAATCCACGCGGTCGAGCAGCGGCGTGGCCGGACGCGACACGGGGATTTCCTGGAACAGTTTCATGCCTGCGAGCTTCCTGCGCATGGACCGGCCAGCACGGGCCGGGAAGGGTCGCGATTCTAACCGATCGCGTTGCGAGGTGCTCTACGGAGGGTGTCGCAAAACGCGCGCTGCTCAGCGGTCGCGTTCGACGACGAAGCGCGCGATGTCCGCCAGCGGCGCGGCCAGCGCGCCGAGTGGTGTCAGTGCCGTCAGCGCCTGCGCGCACAGTTCGTGAGCAAATGCGCGCGCTCCGTTCTCACCGAGCAGGGTGACATAGGTTGGCTTGGTGTGCGCTGCATCGGAGCCGGGTGTCTTGCCGAGTGCGGCTGCGTTGCCGCAGGCGTCCAGAACGTCGTCCTGCACCTGGAATGCGAGTCCCAGGGCGCGTGCGTAAGCATCGATCGCCTCGAACGCATCGCCGCTTGCTCCGCCGAGCAGCGCCCCCATGTGCAAGGCGGCACCGATCAGCGCACCGGTCTTGAGTTCGTGCATGGACGCCAGCGTGGCGGCATCGATCGCTCGCCCGACGTGGGCGATGTCGATCGCCTGACCACCGACCATGCCGCGGCTGCCGCTCGCGCGTGCCAGCGTTCCGACCAGCGCCAGCGCCAGCGTGTCGTCACTTGTTTCGAGTGCGCACAGCAGTTCGAAGGCCAGAGCCTGCAATGCGTCACCGGTGAGGATCGCGGTGGCCTCATCGAAGGCGCGATGACAGGTCGGAACTCCGCGGCGCAGATCGTCGTCGTCCATCGCCGGCAGGTCGTCGTGGATCAGCGAGTAGGTGTGGATGCACTCGATCGCGCAGGCGGCGCGGTCGGTGTCGGCGGCGCTGGCACGGCTGCCGCCGAGTGCGTCGGTCGCAGCATAAAGCAGCACCGGCCGCAGCCGCTTGCCGCCGGCAAGCAGGCTGTAACGCATCGCGGCGTGCAGCCGTCGATCGTCGCTACCGACCAGGGTGGTCTCGAAAAGTGCGGCGAGCGCCGCTTCGGCACGTTGGCGGTAGGCGTGCAGCGGATTGCCGTGCTGGCGGATCTCAGGCATCGTCGTCCGCGTCGGCGTCGTCCTGTTCCGCGTCCTGATCCTCGCCCATGTCGTCGCCAAACGCTTCGGCGTGCATGGCGCCGTCCTGGGCCGTCAACAACTGCACCCGCTGGCGCGCCTGCGTCAGTGCCTGTTGGCACTCCTGCGTCAGCCGCACGCCGGCCTCGAATGCCTTCAGGGATTCTTCCAGGCTGAGGTCGCCGTGTTCCAGCCGTTCGACGAGCGCTTCGAGTTCGGTCAGCGCCTTCTCGAAATTGCGGGGCTTGCGTGATGCGGACACGGCGATGGACCTGCAGGGCGGGATGAACGGCGCGACAGTAGCCTGCCCGGAAACACAAATCAACGCGGCCGCGACTGCGCGGGCGCAGACGGTGCTGCGGTTGGCGGATATCATCGACGCGAGCAAATCCAGCGGAGGATCAGCGATGCGCTACGGCGTCTGCCTGCCATACATGAAGCGTGATTACGATCGGGATACGCTGCTCGCCTGGTGCCGGGCGATCGACGCCGGGCCGTGGGACAGCCTGTCGTGCGGGGAGCGCATCACCGGCCCTACCTGCGATATGCGCATCCTGCTCGGTGCGGCTGCCGCACTGACCACGCGCGTGCGCATCGTGCCGTCCCTGTACGTGCTGCCGATGCACTCGGCCGTGTGGGCGGCGAAGGAGATCGCCACGCTCGACGTGGTGTCCGGCGGGCGCGTCACGGTGACGGTCGGCGTCGGCGGGCGCGAGAAGGACTACCGCGCAGTGGGTGCGGCGTTTGCGCATCGCCACGAGCGCATGGACGCACAGATCGCCGAGATGCGCCGCATCTGGGCTGGAGAGCCGCCGTTCGAGGGCGCGGATCCCGTCGGTCCCATACCGGTGCAGCCCGGCGGGCCGCCGATCCTGGTCGGCGCGATGGGGCCCAAGAGCATGCGCCGCGCCGCCGAGTGGGCGCAGGGTGTGTACATGTTCTCGATGAACGGCGAGAAGCACGAGGTCGCGAACATGCTGCAGATGGCCGACGCGTCGTGGGAGGCCGCAGGCCGCGCGGACCGGCCGTACCGCATGGCAGGGTTCTGGCACTCGCTGGCCGACGATGCAGCGCCGCGCCTGCGCCAGTACGTGCACGACTATCTCAAGATCGCCGACGAGAACGTGGCGAACCTGGTTGCCGGGTCGATGACGCGCTCGAGCGCAGACGCCGTGCGTCGCGTGATCGACGACTATCATGCGCTCGAGGTCGATGAGATCATGTTCGTTCCGGTCACTGCCGATATCGCCGAGATCGAACGGCTGGCAGAGCTGATGGACAGGCTCGGCGTGCGCCCGTAGAGCTGCCGGAAACGCCCTGTCCGGAAAAGCCCGTGCCGTTCGGCGGGAGCACGGGTTATACTCCGCGCCTCCTGGGGGTGGGTCACGCCTGAGACACCGGAATGGTCCGGTGAACCCCTTGAACCTGATCCGGATAATGCCGGCGAAGGGATGGGAATGCGCGCATCTTCCGTTGCGTGTCCACGTATCCAGAGAGCTGGTCCGGATCCCCTGTCAGGGAGGTCACGGATGCATCGTGCCTTTGTTTCAGCGCGCGTCGTGTGCGCGCTGCTCGTGCTTTCACCATGGAGCCTGGTGTCCGTCGCAGCAACGGCGGATCGCATCGAGGAGGTCGTGGTTACCGCACGCCTGCTGCCCAAGTCGCAGGATACGGTCGCAGCCAGCGTCAGCGTGTTGCCCGCCGCACTGATCCGGGACCGGCAGGCGCGGCATTTCGAGGAGTTGCTGAACGCGGCGCCGAACGTGAACTACAGCGCCGGGGCTTCGCGTGGGCGTTTCGTGCAGATCCGCGGCATCGGCGAGCGCAGCCAGTTCGTCGATCCGGTCGACCCCTCGGTGGGGCTGTACATCGACGGCATCGACTTCAGCGGACTGGGCAACGCCGGCACGCTGTTCGACGTTGAGCAGGTGGAGATCCTGCGCGGTCCGCAGGGCACCGCATTCGGCGCCAGTGCGCTAGCGGGGTTGGTCAATCTGCGCTCTGCGGCACCGACGAGCACGCCTCTCGCACGCATCGAGGCCGGCGTGTCGGACTACGGCGGCAGCACGCTGGGTGCGGTGATCAGCGGTGGTCTGAGCTCGGGTCTGCAGGGGCGGCTCGCGTTGCATCGCAACCGCAGCGACGGCTATATCAGGAACGATTACCTCCGGCGCGACGACACCGCCCGCATCGACGAAGACACGCTGCGCGCGCGGCTCGTCTGGCAGGCGAGCGATGCGCTGGAGCTCGGGCTGACTGCGTTGCACGTCGATGCGCACAATGGCTACGACGCCTGGTCGCTCGACAACAACCGTCACACGCTGTCCGATCTGCCGGGGCGCGACTACCAGCGCAGCAGTGCGGCTGCGCTCAGCGCGCAGTGGCGTGGCGCAGCCGCCTTCGACGTGCAGCTGCTCGCGACCTGGATGGATACCGGCAGCGACTACGCGTACGACGAGGACTGGTCGCATCCCGGGCTATGCGATGGCAGTGCATGCGAAGGCTGGGAGTACGCATCGAGTGATCGGTACCTGCGTACAGCCGAAGCACGCAGTCTCGATCTGCGCTTCGTCGGGCATCCTGGCGCGCTCGGCTGGGTCGGCGGCGTATACGCCACGCGGCGCGACACAGGGCTCGGGCGCGAGTTTTACGACTGGGATCTCGATGGGCCGGGACAGTTCGACAGCGACTACCGCAGCGGTCATCTTGCTGCATACGGCGAGATCGAATGGCAGGCGAGCGAGCGACTGAGCCTGAATGCCGGTCTTCGCGTGCAGCGCTTCGAGGCACGCTATCGTGACTCGCTCGGCTTGCGTGAAAGGCCGGCAGACTGGCTGCGTGGCGGGCAGATTGCAGCGCAGTACGGGGTGGGCACGAATGCCATGCTGTATGCGCTGGTGGCACGCGGCTACAAGGCCGGCGGCGTGAACGGCGAGGCGATCGGCAAGGCACGCAAGGCAGGGTTGGACCCGACGATCCTGGACTTCCTCGCCACGCGCAGCGAATACGCCGCCGAGACGCTCGACAACTACGAGATTGGCTGGAAATACTCGCGTCCCGACGCCGGGCTGCGCGTGGCGGTTGCGCTGTTCTACATGGACCGCCGCGACGTGCAACTGAAGGCGTGGTACATCGAGGGGCAGCAGTTCGTGGGCTACATCGACAATGCCGCCGATGGCAGCAACTGCGGTTTGGAGTCGACGCTGGACTGGCAGGCCACGCAGCGCCTGCGCATCGACGCTTCGCTCGGGCTGCTCGAGACCAGGATCGACGGTTTCGTGGCCAACGATCCCGATCGCGGCTTCGTCGATCGCAGCGGTCGCGCGCAGGCGCAGGCGCCGAAGTGGCAATTCCGCGTGGGCGCAGAGCTCGCCTTGCTGCAGCACGCGTACCTTCGCGTCGAATACGAGGGCAAGGATGCCTACTACCTTTCCGATTCCGACGATCAGAAGACCGATGCGTTCGGCCTGCTGCACCTGGGTGCCGGCTGGCGTGGCGAATCGCTCGAGGTCGGTGCCTGGGTGCGCAACGCACTCGACAAGGACTACGCGGTACACGGCTTCTACTTCGGCAATGACCCGCGCAAGTTCTACGCGAACGAACCGTACTGGCAGTTTGGTCCACCGCGCGTGGCCGGTGTCAGCGTCACCTATCACTTCGAAAGAGGAAAATGAGATGCAGGTCTCCGTCGATATCAGTCTCTACCCGCTGCAGGAAGAGTTCATCCCGATCGTCATCGATTTCATTCACCGCGTGCAGTTGCGCGAAGGCATCGAAGTGACGCGCGGCGCGCTGTCGACCCAGCTTTTCGGTGAGAGCACGCACGTGCTGACGGTCCTGGCACAGGAGTTCGAGCACAGCGTGACGACCTGGGGCAAGTCGGTGCTGGTGGCAAAGATCATCGCCGGCGACGTGCGTCTGGGCTCCTGAGGAGCGCGGGTGGAGGCGTTCTGGACGGCCCGTCATGCCTGGGAAGCGCTTGCGGTGGTGCTCGGTGTTGCGTACCTGCTGCTCGCGATGCGTGAAAGCCTGTGGTGCTGGTACGCCGCGTTCTGCAGCACGCTGATCTACCTGTTCCTGTTCTGGCACGTCGGGTTGCCGATGGAGTCGGCGCTGCAGGTCTATTACCTCGGCATGGCGGTGTATGGCTGGTGGCATTGGCGTGGCGGCGGGGTCACGGATGAGCAGGCGCCGTCGATCCGCACCTGGCCCTGGCGCAATCATTTGCTGGCCGTGGCGGTGTTGCTCGGCGCTTCGCTGCTGTCCGGCAGCGCATTGACCGCGTTCGGGCTGGGGCGGCTGCCGTACCTCGACTCCTTCACGACCTGGGGAGCGGTACTCACGACCTGGATGGTTGCGCAGAAGCTGCTCGAGAACTGGCTGTACTGGCTGGTGGTGGATTCCGTTTCGCTGTACCTGTATCTGGACCGTGGACTGCATCTCACCGCGCTGTTGTTTGTGGTCTATCTTGTGATCGTCGTGTTCGGATACTTCCAGTGGCGACGTCATTATCGTGAACAAACCGCAGCATGTTCTGCCGCGCCGTCTGGTCGATCTGTTCGACGAGTGGTGTCCCGGGGACGGTGACGAGCCGCCGGAAGTCGAGGCGGTGTTCAGCTCCGGGCACAGCAACCGCAGCTTCCTGATCCGTCATGCCGGACGACGCTACGTTGCGCGCTTTCCGGAAAAGGCTGCCGCACACCTCGGTGTCGATCGCCAGGTGGAGCGGCGCGTGCTCGATCGCGCCGCACGCATCGCGCTCGGGCCGGAAGTCGTCTATTGCAATCCTGCGCGCGGGACGCTGGTCACCGCGTACATCGAAGGCCGGCCGTTGCGCATCGAAGGGCTCGGTGCCGGTGACACCATCGATCGGCTCGCGGCGGCACTGCAACTGTTGCACCGGCAGAAGCTGGATGTGCCCGCGGTGAATATCGCCGACCGGATCCGCAGCTATGCCCGCGAGCTGCACGCTGCGGACGCGCGTGGCTGGCTGCGTGCGCGACGCTGGCTTGGAGCGGCCCGCCACGTGCTCGAGCAGTACCGTTTCGGGCATCAGCGCGACGCGTTGTGCCACCACGACCTGACGGCGCAGAACGTGCTCGAGGCCGACGGCCTGGAGGTCTTCTACGGCACCAGCCAGGTGCTCTTCGGCCTGGACCTTCGCGTCGACGAGGGCGACACGATCGCGCTGCTCGGCCGCAACGGCGCCGGCAAGAGCACC